>CAXBAL010000121.1:0-6754 GCA_963973475.1 uncultured Micavibrio sp. | reverse complement strand
TCGGTTTTGTTACCGCGCTCCAGCGCGGTCATCACATCACCGATCTGAATGTCGCCGCGAATGTACATTTCCTCGACTTTTTCAGGTTCGACCACACTGGCCATCGCGCGCACCAAAAGGTCCTGATTTTCGGATTTATAACTGCCGACAGGTACATCGAAATTGATCGAGCGCAGCGTATCGGTAACATCGGACGCGGCCATTTTATAGCGCGCCAGTTTGGCTGGGTGAAGCTGAACGCGCAGTACGCGCGGCTGCTGGCCTTGTAAGCGCACTTCGGCGACGCCTGAGATGGATTGCAGCTCGGGCGCGACATCTTTTTCGATGCGCTCGGCCAGTTCGTATTTGGACAGGGTATCGCTGAAGGCCGATAACTCCATGACCGAGCGCGCATCATCATCGGCCTTGAGAACCAGCACCTGATCGACATCATCGGGCAATTGGCGTTGGACGCGGTTGACCGCCTCGCGCACATCGCTGGCGGCGGTGTTCAAATCAACGCCGGGCTGGAATTCGATGCGCATGCGGGAGCTGTTTTCCTCGCTGGAGGATTCAATGCTCTTAACGCCTGATACGCGGGACACGCCGCCCTCTAGGATACTGGTGATCTCGGAATCCATGGTTTCTGGCGAGGCACCGTCAAAGGTCGCGCGGACGCTGACAATCGGACGGTCGACATCGGGAAGCTCGCGGACATCAACGCCCATAATACTGGCTGCGCCCGCCAGCATAATCAAAAGATTAACAACAACAATCAGAATTGGTCTGCGAACGCCGAGTGCGGTTAGTCCGCCTGCAAATCCTTTCATCAGGTTTGCTCCTCTTGCGGATTTATAAGCTCGACCGCGGCGCCGTCACGCAGGCGTTGCAGGCCCTCTATGACAACGGGTTCACCTTCCTCGATATCGCCTTCCAGCAGGACCTGACCGCCTCTACGGGAGATAACGCGCGCCATGGTTTTTACGGCTTTGCCATCGCGGATAATCCAGACGAAGGAGCCATCACGGCTCCATTGCACGGATATTTCCGGTACGGTGGCAAAGGATTGGCCGGGAATATTCCAGCGCGCGGTAAAGGACATACCGGGGCGCAAAATATCCTCATCATTTTCAATACTGGCGCGCGCCATTAAAGTGCGGCGCTCTGGATTAACGCGGGTTTCTTGCGCTTTGACATAGCCATCAAAGGTTCTGCCGGGATAAGAAGGGGTTCTGAAGCTGATGCTCTCTTTTTCACTTTCCGCAGTGCGCAGAGCGCCCGCAAGGGCTTCGGGCACTTCGAAATCAACATAAAGAATATCGCGCGCATCCAGACCTGTAATCAAGGTATCGGTGCCAACGCGGTCGCCCGGGTCAGCGCCCGGTATACCGACCACGCCATCAAAGGGGGCGATGATCTTGCGCTGCTCCAACTCCAGCTTGGCCTGTTCCAGTGCGACTTGTGCACCTTCCAGTGTAGCGCGCGCGGAATCAACCTCGCTTTGCGGCACCGCGCCTTCTTTACCGGCCTTTTCATAGCGCTCGGATAGGGAGCGGGCGTCTTTAAGCTCGACCTCGGCCAGTTCAACGGCCAATATTTCAGTGCGGTCATCCAATTGCACCAGAACATCACCCTTTGTTACTTTTTGTCCGGCTTCAAATAATACGGCCAAAACTTCTTCGTTCACGGAGGGGTAGAGATCGGCGGAAAATTTGGCGCGGCCTGTCCCGACGGCTTCGAAAATGCGGGTATTGTCGGTATATTCGACAGGCTGGGTAAGAACTTTAACTGCTTGCTGGCTCCTTTCCGCTCCATCAGTGTCATTTTCACCAAGGAAAGGTAGTGCCGCTTCGGACTTCCAGAACAAAAGCCCTGCGCATAATACAAGAAGTAAAACAATGACGATATTTTTCAGGGTAAGCCTCAATATTTATAAAAATTGGGGTTAAGTATACATAGTTAAAATATTAATGAATTAAGGTAGGGGCAGAGGTATAAATAGCAAATATGAATTGCAATAATTGTGCCATTTATTTCTCTGGCTGGTTTTAATGGACGTGGTATAATCGGATTACTGCCTCTAACTTTTATCAGGAGATAAAAAATGGCCAAATCCCAAGATGCTAAAAAGAACGTTAAAAAGCAACCAACCCGCACGCCTGCCGAGAAAAAAGCTTTAAAACAGGAAAAGAAAAACAAACAGGATAAATAGGGCTTACATCCCTCTTATCGTTTCATTGCCTTGTTCCACCGCGCGCAAGTGTGGTATGAAGATTTTTATTTTTTGAAGAACAGGAATGCATATGAAACTGATAGCTCTTAACCTGCCGCGGGATTTTAGCGAGGACGAGTTGGCCAAGCTTTTTAAAAAGCATGGCAATATCAGAGGGTGCAGCCTTGTGATGGATGAGCGCACAGGCAAATCCAAAGGCTTCGGTTTTGTCGAAATGGCGGTGGAGCATGAAGCGCAAGACGCGATCAAGGCTTTGCACAATTCTTATATTGATAAAGCCAGAATTCGCGTGAAAGCGGCGGATTGATGAAAATCTGGGTTGATGCTGATGCCTGCCCGAAGGTGGTTAAGGACATGCTGTTCCGCGCTGCATCCCGCACTCATACCGAAGTGATTTTTGTGGCCAATCAATGGCTGCGTTTGCCGGAAATTCCCCATGTTCGTTTTATTCAGGTCGAGCAAGGCCCCGATATTGCCGATGATAAAATTGCGGAGCTTTGCGAGGACGGTGATCTGGTTGTCACGGCCGATATTCCGCTGGCCGTGCGCGTTGTCGAAAAAGGTGCGCTGGGTCTTGATCCGCGCGGCAAGGTTTATGACGAGAGTAATATCGGCCAGATATCCGATATGCGTGATTTTATGGACACGCTGCGCAGTGATGGCGTGCAAACAGGCGGGCCGAAAAATTTCAGCGCGAAAGACGGTCAAAAGTTTGCCAATGAGCTGGATAAAATCCTATCGCGTAGCACGATATAACAAGGGAACTTATAAGTATCTCTGATAGTTAGGTTTTATAGTGAAATTAAACAAGGGAAAATAAAATGGAATACGGAATTATTGGTCTGGTCATTTTGGTGCTGGATATCATTGCTATCATTAATATTATACAGAGCGGACTTGAGCCCCTGATGAAACTAGTTTGGGTTATTCTGGTTTTGGCTTTGCCGGTTATCGGGATGGCTTTGTGGTTCCTCCTCGGCTCGAAAAAAGTCGCTTAGTCGTTGCCCCTTAAATGAAGCGAGACATTGAAAAATTAGAATCCATGGCGAATTGGATGGACAGCCGGTTTAAAGTGCCGGGCTTACCCATTCCGATCGGCATGGATTCTATTATCGGATTAATCCCCTTTGTCGGGGATAGTGTGACTTTTCTTAGTACCGCCTATCTGCTCGGCAAGGCGCATGGCTATGGTCTGCCTTGGCATGTCAAGGCGCGTATATTGTGGAATGGCTTTATTGACTGGCTGATCGGTAGCATACCTTTGATCGGTGATATTTTCGATATCGGGTGGAAAGCCAATCTGAAAAATGTAGCGCTCATCAAAAAATATATGCAAGATACAGGGCGCTATACGGACTAGGTTCTAAAATATTGCTTATACAAATTTGACCGTTTTGAAACTACGCCCTACAGTAAAAATAACAATATAAAAAACAGGTGTAACGATCATGACAGGTGCAGTCATTGCCATTGGCGGCGCAGAAGATAAAACCGGCGAAATGAACGTTCTGAAGCGCGTTTTGAGCGAGGCACCGGGTCAAAAAGTCCACGTCATAACCACGGCCATGAGTTACCCCGAAGCAGCGGAAAAACGATATAAAGACGCCTTTGGCCTGCTTGGTATTCAAGATTGCGCGGTGTCCTATATCAATAGCCGCTCTGAAGCGAATGACCCGCTTTTAGCGGCGCGGCTACGTAGGGCCGATGTCATTTTCTTTTCCGGTGGCGATCAATTGCGATTGAATTTTAATCTGGGCGGCACTGCGGCCTTGGATGCTATTAAGCAAGCGCATAAAGATGGTAGTGTTATTGCCGGAACCAGCGCGGGCGCTGCTATACTGCCGAGCCTAATGTTGGCGGGCGGATTGGTGGAAGAAGCCGGGCAAAAAGGCAAAATCCGCACAGCCTCCGGTTTCGGTTTTATTGAAAACGGGGTCATTGATACCCATTTTTCCGAGCGTGGCCGCATGCCGCGCTTATTTCATATGGCGGCGGCAAACCCTGCGCTGCAAGGTATCGGGGTGGATGAAGACACCGCCCTCGTTATAAGAAATAATCAGGCAGAAGTGGTCGGTAGCGGTACCGTAAGCATTGTCGATGCAGACAACATCCAAACCGATTATCTTGAGCGAGATATCGGAGAAGAGTTTGAAGTTAAGAATATTGCTGTACATAGGCTAGGCGCGGGAGAACGTTATGATTTCACCAAGCGGCATAAAATAGAAGCGGTAGAGCATACTAGTCCCGCTCTATCAATACCTGCTTAGCTATCAATCTTAAACGTGCGCTGCCGCATTAGTTTTGATCGCGCCCAAAGACTGCGCGTAATTCATCTTTTGCTTGCTCCAAACGTTCTTTGTCGTCCTTATCCAGATTGTCTCCGGCGCGGTTGATGTAGAAGGTGAGCATGGACATGGCGGAGCTGTAGGCGGTATCTTTTTTGCGTTTACTGGCTTCGGCGGATTTCTTCAGAGATTTTGCGATCTCCTTGGGGGATTTTTTGAATACGCCCTCTTCCAGATCAAGGGAATCGCTACCTTCTGTTACGTCCGATGACCATTTATGCTCATCCGATTTTTGTGTTGAACCTGACATTTTATCCTCCTTTCTTAATGGTTGCGAAGGGCGTTGATTAATTCTTCTTTGTTCATGTCCGAGCGCTCCTCAATGCCGACGTCTTTTGCCTTTTCCATCAATTCATCTTTCGTGCGGTCTTCGTATTTTTCGCTTTTGCCGCCTTTATGGGATGGGTTTTGGTCTTTATTCGCCTGCGCATTGGCAATGCGGGCGGCCTTTTCCTTGCTTTCGCCTTTGTCCCTTAGCTCTTCATAAGTGTCATCGTTTTTAATTTGATTGCCGTGGTTTTTTGTCATGGGTCTTCTCCTTTTTATATTGATTTAAACCGTCCAACCATAAGAAGCGCGAAGGGGTTCCACGCTTAAAAATTAAAAAAGGAGAGAGTGAAAAATAAAAAATAAAGAGGGGAACCCCAAGCGCAAAGCGATCATTGAGCTATTAACATGCAATAAAAAGCATGGAAACTTAAACTCTAAAGCATGAAAGGAAAAGACCATGACTGATGGACGTAAAAATAACAATCCCCAAGAGAATATGAGCGAAGAAGAAGCCCAAAGAGGCCGTCAACGAGGCGGACAGCACTCAAGCGGCAGCTTTGAAAAAGGCTCTGAGCGCGCTCGTGAGGCCGGCCGTAAAGGCGGAAAAGCTTCTCACTAAGCTTATCATTGAACGAAAAAGGAGGGGAGACCCTCCTTTTTTGCGTTGTTATTTATTAATCGCATCCAGAAAGACCTGCCCGTATTTTTCCAGCTTGGATTGGCCGACGCCCGGTACGCTGCTCATGGCCAGCAGGCTTAAGGGTTTGCGCAAGACCATATCAATCAGGGTTTTGTCATGAAAAACCACATAGGGCGGGATGTTGTTTTCTTTGGCGATTCCCATGCGCAGGGCTTTGAGCTCTGCGAATAAAGCCTGATCGGCTTCGCTCTCTAAACTTAGGGCGGGATCTGTTTTCTTACCGCTTTTGGCGCTGTTTGACCCGCCGATGGTTTTGGGATCAAGGCGCAATTGTAATTCGGGTTTTGCTTTTAGGAAATCAATCCCCTCTTGCGTGACTTTGAGGCCGCCATGGGCATCCATATCGACGAACAAATGGCCACGCGCCACGAGCTGGCGGATCAGGCTTTGCCATTCTTTTGCGCTGTGTTCTGTGCCGATGCCGAACGTGCTTAAGGCGGTGTGGCCGAAATTTTCCATGCGCTCGCTGGTTTTTCCCAGCAAGACATCAATCACATACCCGCCGCCAAACATCTGGCCTGTGCGCAGGACGCAAGACAGTAGTTTTTGCGCAGCGATGGAGGCATCAAATGTTTTAGGCGGGCTCTCGCAGGTGTCGCAATTGCCGCACGGCTCGCCGTTGTCATCGAAATACCGTAGTAGGACTTGGCGGCGGCAGGTTGCGCTTTCGCAATATCCTAAAAACGCGGTGAGTTTTTGGCGCTCAATCCGTTTTTGCTCCGGCGGGGAGTCCGAGTTTTCTATCATCTGCCGTTGTAGTGCCAGATCCTGAAGGCCGTAAACCATCCATGCCACAGAGGCGATACCGTCACGGCCAGCGCGGCCGGTTTCCTGATAGTAGGCCTCGATATTTTTCGGCAAATCCATATGGGCGACAAAGCGTACATCGGGTTTATTAATCCCCATGCCAAAGGCAATGGTCGCCACCATGATGATGCCTTCCTCTTTCAAGAAGCGTTCTTGATTGGCATTGCGAACATCTTTATCAAGGCGCGCATGATAGGGTAGGGCTTTATAGCCTTGTCCGGCGAGCCATTTGGCGGTTTCCTCGACCTTTTTGCGGGAGAGACAATAGACAATGCCGCTTTCATTATCATTGCGCGCTTTTAAAAACCGTAGAAGCTGGGCGCGGGGATTGTCTTTAATCGCGACTTCATAGGAAATATTGGGGCGGTCAAATCCTGCCACGTATAGCTTGGGTAGTTGCAGCCGCTCTACGATGTCTTT
>CAXBAL010000120.1:0-6756 GCA_963973475.1 uncultured Micavibrio sp. | reverse complement strand
TGGATGATAAAGGGTGGTCATACTATCCGCATCAACTTGCAACTTTGAAAGCCGCAGAGGCTGGCAAGGATGTGGTTGTTTTTGCGCCCACAGGCGCGGGAAAAACCTTGTCAGGCTTCTTGCCGTCTATCATGGATTTAACGTTGGGCGATGTTGTTCCAGGGACAATACACACGCTCTATATCTCCCCTCTGAAGGCTCTGGCGGTCGATGTACACCGTAATCTGGTGGAGCCTATCGAGCAGACACATATGGAGATCACTGTAGAAACACGTACCGGAGATACGCCAGCATCCAAGCGCCAACGCCAGAAAAACAAGCCGCCGCAAATGCTTATGACGACGCCCGAATCTTTTGCGCTTTTAATGTCCTATGAAGAAGCACCGAAATATTTTCAAAACGTGCGCTATATCATTATTGATGAGCTGCATGCCCTGATGCACACAAAGCGCGGGGATTTGCTGAGCTTGAACATGGCGCGGCTGGAGATGTTCGCCCAGAAAGCCCGCCGCATAGCGTTGTCGGCCACGATTCCCGACCCGCAAATGGCCTATGATTATATTTGCCGCCCTTCGCGGGGTGAAATGATAGAGGTCAAAAGCCCCGTTAAACCTAAGATAGATATTTTGATTGGCGCAGAGCGCATGCCGTGGGCCGGACATATGGGGCATTATGCGATCAAGGATGTTTACGCGCGCATTCGCGAGAAAAAAACCAGCGTTATATTTGTGAATACCCGCGCGCAGGCAGAGAAAATTTTTCAGGCGCTTTGGAGTTTGAATGACGATAATTTGCGCATTGCCATTCATCACGGCTCGCTGGAAAAAGAGTTGCGCCGCAAGGTGGAAATGCAGATGTCCAAAGGGACGCTGGATTGCGTGGTGGCCACGTCTTCGCTCGATTTAGGGCTGGATTGGGCGAATGTCGATCTGGTTGTGCAAATCGGCGCGCCGAAGGGTGTATCACGGCTTTTACAGCGTATCGGGAGATCCAATCACAGACTTAACGAGCCCTCTGAGGCTTTGCTCGTCCCTGCTAATCGTTTCGAGTATTTGGAATGTCTAGCCGCCAAACAAGCCATTGATCAGGAAGAATTAGACGGCATTACGCCCAAAGACGGTGGTTTGGATGTGCTGGCGCAACATATTACAGGCGTTGCTTGTTCCGGCCCCTTTGATGCTGAAATATTGCACGCCAATATCACGGCCGCGTGGCCATTCCGCAATGTTTGCTATGAAGATTTTATGCGCATTGTGGCCTTTGTACGCAATGGGGGGTATGCCCTTAAAAATTACGAGCGCTATGCGCGGTTGATCGAAAATGATGACGGCACGCTGCAAATTGCCGGCCCGCAATTTGTGCGGCAATACCGTATGAATATCGGCACCATCGTCGAAGCGCATATGTTGAAAGTTAAGCTAAAGTTGAAGACGCTGGGCAAGATCGAGGAATGGTTTATTCAAAATCTCTCCCCCGGTGATACATTTATATTCGGCGGGCAAGTGCTGCGCTACGAATCGCTCAGCGATCAAGGCGTTCAAGTATCGCGTACCAAAGACAAGACACCCAAAATTCCGTCTTATGCAGGCGGGCGCATGCCGTTATCGACCAAATTATCACGGCGCGTGCGACATATTTTAAATGCGCCCGAGGAATGGGAATTTTTGCCCGCGCAAGTGCAATCTTGGTTAAGGCTGCATTACAGCCGATCAAGAATGCCGCCTGAAGATGGATTGTTGGTGGAGACCTTTGCCAGAGGCGAGAAAAAGAACAAGCGTCATTTTATGATTGCCTATACATTCGAAGGCCGTAACGCCCATCAAACCTTGGGTTTTTTATTGTCACGCCGGATGCAGCGTTTCGGGTATAAACCGTTGGGGTTTGTGGCCACAGATTATGCGCTGGCGATATGGTCGATGAAGCCGATTGAGCGGGTGGATCATTTGTTTAGCAACGAACTTATGCTTTATGATTTGCATGAATGGCTGGAAGATACACCGCTCTTAAAGCGTAATTTTCGCGAGGCCGCCGTTATTGCAGGGTTGATCGAGCGCCGCTATCCGGGGCAGATGAAAACGGGGCGGCAAGTCACGTTCAGTTCCGATCTGATCTATGATGTGCTTACCAAATACGAACCCGATCATGTGCTGCTACAAGCCGCGCGGCAGGACGCCCATGGCGGGTTGATAGATCTGGAACGGCTGGGAGATATGCTCGCGCGCATTCAGGGGAAGATTATTCATGAAAAACTGGAGAGCGTATCGCCGCTGGCGGTGCCTCTAATTTTGGAGATAAGCCGCGAAACCATCAGCAAAAAAGATGTCAGTGAATTCTATTTACAAGAATTCGAAGATGACTTGCTGGAAGAAGCGGGGCTGGAATGAAAGAGATAAGATTTTTTGGTCACGATTTTGTCTTACACCCTGCCGGAATTTTAATTTGGCCGCAGGAAAATCTGGCTGTTGTGGCCGATTTACATCTTGAAAAAGCGTCGTTTTATGCACGCCACGGTCAATTCTTGCCCCCGCAAGAAAGCTTTGAAACTTTGCGCGCGCTCTCAGATCAGCTGGAATTTTGCAGCGTTAAAAAACTTATTTTATTAGGTGACAGTTTTCACGATTCGCATGGTTTTTCCCGCATGGATGAGCCCAGCAAAAAGATGCTGGATGCACTTACTGCGCGCTACGAATTTATTTGGGTAACAGGAAATCACGATAAAGATTTTATACCGGATAATGCTGAAATTTATCATGATTATATCCTGCAAAATTTAACGTTTCGCCATGAAGCCGTTCCAGAGACGCAAGGCGAAATCAGCGGTCACTTTCATCCCAAAGTCCGTTTTTTATTGAAGGGGCAGCGCATTAATCACCCCTGCTTTATTGCAGACCAAACCCGCATGATTTTGCCGGCTTATGGCACATTAACTGGCGGCATGGATATTTTTTTACCGCCGTTTGATACGCTGTTTACCAAAGATTTCACGGCTCATATTCTGGGGAAAGAACAGATTTATTCTATCCCTTCCGCGAAATTTTTACGCAAATAATATTGTTTATGAGGTTTCCGATGAAGGATTGGACTTTTTAAGAAGACGGGCATTTTGTAGAAACCTGACCAATATCCAGAACATAAGGGCCCAACCGGCCCCGATAAGCCATCCCGCCAATACATCGCTCGGCCAATGTACGCCAAGATATACGCGGCTTACGCCCACTAATACCGAGATGATAATCGCAATGCTTATAAAGTAAACTTTGATGCCCTTTTTCTGCTCTGCTTCGGCCAAAATCGTCCCGAGCGTCAGATAGACAACGGTAGCCATGAAAGAATGCCCACTGGGGAAGCCGGCCATATAGGTTATTGAATCATGCGGCACCAGATCAGGTCTTGGACGATCAAACCCGATCTTCATAAGATTACTAAGGATGGTTCCTGTTACAACCGCGCTGAAAAGATAGAGCGCATAGCCTTTGCGCCCTACCGTTAACAAATACAAGACAGAAGCCATTGTGATAAAGGTTAAAATTCCAATACCGCCAAGCGCCGTAAAATCGCGCATCATTTCTTCCAGCCAGTCTGGTCCGATGGGTGATTTTATGTCCCCGGCATCGCGCAGCATGAGCAGCAGCTTTTCATCCAGCGCATGACTGTCGCCCTCCAGAACCTCATCGACCACCTCACCAAATGTTGAAAAGGCAAAGAAGCAGACGATAATTGCAAAGAGTGTAAACGGTTGGGATTTTATGAAATTTATTAACGAGGCAGCTAGTTGAATAATGATTTCAAGATATTTTTGCCGGTTCATAGCAGCGCCCCTTTTATAACTTGTCTATCTCCGCAGAATACCACATCTCTTTGGGGCTCCATAGATGGGATAATTTTATATTATTCTGAATTTTTATTATTATGAATCCGCGGCGTTTTGGCTCTGTTATTATCATCTCTACGATATTTGCTATCAGGCGAAGTTGTTGCGCCTCCGGCTTCTTGATCGGTTGACATGGGGGCGGCTGCCGGATGGGGTATTTCTTCTTTACCGTCATCGGTTTTGTGCTTGGTGATAATAAGCTTTTGCCACTTGCCTAAGGCTTGTGCGGCCTTTTTGAGGTAATTTTCATTATTTTTACTCATATATTATCTTTCCCATAGTTTCATTCCCGCCTAAAAAAGCGGGAATGAAACAAATTGGATGGGCACGCTTTATGCGGCTTGCTGTTCCATATAGGCGCGGTGGCGTTTCTCGTCTTCCAACGCCTTTTGACAGATTTCGGCAAGTTTACCTGTTCTGGCAATGTCATTCGCTATGGCATTCTCATAGGCTTTGACCGTATCATCTTCATTTGTTTTCATGGCCTTGAGGATCGCATCATCGCCGCCAAGATCGGCCAGCACAACTTTGCCTTTTGTCAGTATGGATTTAGGGCCTTCACCCGGAATGTCCTCGCAACCAATTTCTTTTGCGACTTCGGTCAGGCTTTGGACATGATGAAGGTGATCGGCGCGGAATTCGCGAATTTTATCCGCAACATCTGTGTTCTCCAGACGCTCGATAGTTTCTTCATAAGCGGCAATCGCGTCACGCTCCAAACTGATAAGGGTTGTTACAAAATCTTTAATATCATCTTGTGTTCCTGCAAAGGTAACCATTTTATTTCTCCTCGTTTATTGATTTAGTCTGTGTGTAAAAGCCAACAGGATTATTCTTTAAAAGTTCCTGCAAATACAAAAAAACGGGCATAAAAGCCCGCTTTCTCGCCTTGAAACAGGTGGGGTATTACCATCTGTCACGGGAATTATCGACATCGACATCCAGTTCTGCAAGGGTTTGTGAATCCAGATCACCTGTTGCGCGTAGGTCATCATTTTGTTGCTGGAATGCGCGAATGGCGCGTGTTGTATTCGGGCCCCATACACCGTCTACGGCGATGTTATAGCCTTCATCATTCAGACTTTCCTGAACATCCATAACATCGGCGCTGCTCAACTGATCATCATATTGCACATTATTTGTCATCGAACGATTATTCATGTCGCGGCGATCACTCATTGTACGGCGCTCGTTCATCGTGCGCTGATCGTTCATTGAACGTTGATCATTCATCTGTGTGCGGTTGTAATTTTGCGTATCCCGCGTGTCCTGGCGGTAATTATCCGCATATGCTCCGGAAGCCATAAAAGTTACGGCTGTTGCCATCAATAATGTTTTTTTTAGATTTTTCATCGTTTTCTCCTTTCGGGTTGGAATTGGTCGGCAAACAAATCAGGTTTCCCATTGTTCCAAAATAATTCCGATAAAAATTCCTGATAATTATATGAACTTTTTTTCATTTCTCCGGTTTGCGGATTCTGATCCTGCTTGGAAAAATCGGAATGAATAGGAGAAAAGTATGAATAAAAAGTATATGAATTTTGGGTTTGGTTTAGCCCTTTGCGGCGTGCTGACCGCCTTTCTATTGTACGGGATTTATGTCTATTGTACGGGATTTATGTCGTTTTCGCTGAAGAAAACCAGCAGCAAATATATGAAGGCACAGCAGAGCAGGAATCCTTCAGTTTCGCGGTGAAAGGTCAGGCCTCATTTATGAATACACAAGGCGAGGAAATCGGCACAGCGCAGTTGGAAGAAAACGCCAATGGTGTTTTAATTCGTATAAATGTAAGCGATTTGCCGGGTGGTTATCACGCTATTCATATTCATGAGCGCGGGAATTGTACGCCGCGATATGATGACAATACTCAGGCCGATGAAGCGGGAACTCCGGTTTCCTATTTCAGCAACGCAGGCTCCCATCTTAATCCCGGCGAGAAGGAGCATGGTTTGTTGAGCGAAGAAGGCCCGCATGCGGGAGATCTAACAAATATCCATGTTAGCGCAGATGGCACAGTGGAGGCGCATTTCTTTAATGACCGCGTTACCTTGCAAAGCGATAATCGACAAGGATTGGCCAATCTTCTTGATGATGACGGCGCGGCGCTGATTATTCATAGCGGAGCCGATGATTATAAAACATCCCCAACAGGCAGAGCAGGAGATCGTTTGGCTTGCGCAATAATTGAAGGATCTTAACCATAAAAAAATCTAATAAAAAACGGCCCCCTTTGCATTTTAGTTGGAACAAACCAAGGCGCATTATGTTGGGGCAGAAAAGGAGACAATTATGAAAGCTTTATGTTGGCACGGAAAAGAAGATGTACGCGTAGATAACGTTCCCGATCCCGTAATCGAAAATGACGATGATGTCATTGTGAAGGTTACAGCCACGGCGATTTGCGGCTCTGATTTGCATTTGTATGGCTCTAAAGTCCCCACTCTTGAAGAAGGGGACATTTTGGGGCATGAATTTATGGGCATCGTTGAGGAAACAGGCAGCGGTGTGACGAATCTTAAAAAAGGCGACCGTGTTGTTGTGCCGTTCACGATTTCATGTGGCCACTGCTTCTTTTGCGAAAAAGATTTATTCTCTCTTTGCGATACCACCAATCCCAATGAAGACAAAGCGCGGGAATTAATCGGGCACGCTACATGCGGCATGTTCGGTTACGGCCATGTAACGGGCGGGTTTTCAGGCGGACAGGCAGAATACGTACGCGTTCCCAAAGCCAATGTCGGCCCATTGGTAGTGCCGGATGGTTTGGAAGATGATAAACTTTTGTTCTTATCCGATATATTTCCTACCGGTTATATGGCTGCGGAAAATGCCAATATTCAACATGGCGATACCGTTGCCGTATGGGGTTGCGGCCCTGTCGGGC
>CAXBAL010000119.1:0-6798 GCA_963973475.1 uncultured Micavibrio sp. | reverse complement strand
AAGCCAATAACACCTAGGAATATTGCCGCGGCAATGGGAGCTTTGTTGGGAAGGGGTAAGTCTCTTTTTGATCCCGACAGGACTATAAAATCGGTATTATCGCGTAATCCATTTACCACACTCATTTTTCCGGCTATTAAAAGCACGTCGCCCGCTTCCAATCGGATACGGCCTAAGCGGCGACGCACGACACGGGCGCGTCTTTGTACGCCGAGAACAATTGTACCGAATTGACGTTGGAAGTTGACATGATCCAGTGACATATCAACCATACGGGAGCCCGGAGTAATCATAATTTCTGCCAGGACCCGTGTTTCGGCTTTGGTTACATCATCCTGCGCGGCGCCGCTTTCATCTGTTTCGGTTATCCCGTCCATAAGCTTGCTCTCTTCCTCAGATAACAGGAAGCCCGGGAATTTTGCCAATAGCTCTGTTAAAGACTGACGCGTGGCGGTTACGATCATAATATCATTGGTTTCGATCGTATATCCTTCAAAGGGTGGAAGAATAAGGTGGCCGCCTCTTTGAATTAATTTAACAGTTAAATTATTTAACTCGGCAAATTTTCCATCTACACATTCGGCGCCGATTAACTTGCTGTCCTCGGCAATATCCAGCTCGGCAACAAATTCCTTATCATCGCCCTTCAGTTCCTGCGTCATGGATGTGCGGTCAATCAGCATAAGGGGAGCAATCACCAAAACATATAGAAAGCCAACTGCGGCCAACATAGAGCCGGGTATAACAAAGTCGAAAAAGCCTAATGCTTCGTAGCCCAGCTCGGTCATCGCACTGGACACTAAAAGGTTTGTTGATGAACCAATCAAGGTGGTCATTCCCCCCAATATGGCGACGTAGCTGAGCGGGATCATGATTTTGCTCTGTGAAAGACCGATATTATGCGCGAGTATTTGTAAAAGCGGAATGGCAATAATAACCAGCGGTGTATTGTTCATAAAGGCACTAACCACAAGAACAAAACAGAGAATACTGATTACCGCAAGAAACGCTAATCCCTTCTTCTTCACCTCAAAAACGCCGGTCACTAGCCTCAATGCATCAGTATGAATAATAGCTTGGCCCATCACGAGCAAAGCCAGAACGGCGATAAGGGATGGATTTGCATAGCCGGATAAAAGCTGCTCGGCATTTAGCATGTTTGATCCGGTCGCATCGGACAGTGGAAAGAATTGCCCGAATATCAAAAGCGATGTCAGAATTAGGACGCTTGTTACCTCAAGGGGAACTTTTTCCCGCACGAACATGATGACAGAAACTAGCGTCAGGATTAGGGCAAACCACATATGAAGATCGGTATCGACTATAAATGTCATGGGGCGCCTGTTTTAATTGCCGTTAATTGCATTTTGATCGTCTGAATCATTAGTTCTGGTGCTGGCCAACTCAATTCCTGATGTTTGGAATTCGCCAAGGTTTTTTAAGCCTATGCGCAGCAATAGCTCTGTGCTGCTATCGCCCGAAGCATCATCGGTCAAATTACGCACTGCTGATAAAGACCAGTTTAAACATTGTCCGTAATGATCAACGCCAACATAGGCTGTTCTTAAGCCTGATTGCAGGCTGAGATCCTGAACGGCCCCTGCTCTTGTGGTCCACTCGTCATTCCAGCGATACGTTACATCACCGCCGATTTGTTCGCGGCTATCGGTAATTGCCGTTCCGGCCAGTGAATTGGCATAGAGATACGTGCCGCTTACACGAAGCTTGTCGAAATTGGCGCTCCCGTCAAATTCGTGCCTTTGGGAGGACAAGCCGTCTTCATCAAGTTGCACACGGTAATCAAAATAATATTTATCTTTATAATTGCCGTAGACTTCGCCAACATAATCTGATCTTTGTGAGTTGAGGCCGGACCCTGCAGGGAATGGGTTATTTTGATCATCGAGGCGGTAGCTTTGCCCTGCGAATACATTCAGCGTGCTGCCATCGTGACCGTATAAACCAGTGCGTAAGCCATATGTCAAATGTGTCTCGTCTTCCACGCGGTCTAAGCCGGGGAATCGGTTTGCATTAAAAATATTGGCCGTATCAAGTTGAATATCCTGACTGTCTTCATTAGGTATATTATCGTTACCATCCAAATGTGGCGCAGCGCTTATTGAGCCAATCGGTTCAATGCGCATTTGTAAGTTTTCAAAATCCCGGGAGAGAGGATAGCTTGTCTCGGCATGGAATAACGGATAAACGCGGGCCTCGCTCAGGGTATCATCATTAGGATTTGCGCCTGGAATAAGGTCCCGATCATGCACTTCATAGAAATCGCCGCGAACTGATGCATCTACAGTCGTTAACAACCCGAAATCCGATACAAGCCGTCTTTTCCATGCCCCTTCAAGACTTGCGCGAGCCATATCTTGCTCGGCCCCCTCGCGGTGAAGGCCTAATAAATTACCCTCTATGTCCCAACGCCCACCAATTAAAGGGACTGAGCCGGGTTCCCCGACCCAACTAGTGATAACTTCAGGCAGAATTTGTGGTTGATCTTCATTCTGCAAATCCCCGATACGAACATCTTGATAGCTGATTAGATGCGCAGTGGAGTAATGCCGGCCTGAAAAACGCTCTGTATAGATTTTATTTTCGAGGACATCTTCGCTACTGAAATCATACTGTCTTAAATACTGATCATCAGAGGCATATTCAACTTGAACGCCGCTGCGCCATTTATCATTCATGTCCCAAAGACCATCGGCGAAGATGTGGCCACGTATCTCTTTGTCTTGCGTAAAACTCTCCCCGTTTTGGGAGTCTGTGCGTTTAGAATCGGTAATCCCGCTATTGATCTTTAGCGAAGCATTATCCCATCTTTGCCGCCATTCCCCTGTAAGTAAGGGCGTCTGTTCGGTAAAAACACGCATGCCAATTGTTGCGTCCTTATCGGGCGCGATGGCCCAGTAATAACTATTGCCAACGCTGAACCCTAGCTCACTGTCCAGACTAAATGTTGGTGATAAAAATCCGCTTTTGCGCTCAATTGTACCATCGGGATGCGAGAAATAAGGCGTATATGCGACAGGAATGCCGTAAAGCTCAAAATGAGCATTGCGATATGAAATGCGATTTTCTTCTTCGTTATGCGTCACTTCAGAGGCTTTAATCTGCCACACAACGGGTTTATTAGGATTTTTTTTGCACGGCTCGCAAGGAGTGTAACTTGCTTTGTCCATAATTGTTAGCGTCGCATTCTTACGGTTACCCTGCTCTGCAGTGAATCTTGAACCATCGGCCAGATATGTCATCAATCCTTCTACAAAGCCGTCTTTCATTTCATCGACCAGCTCAACACGGTCGGCGGTGTGAATGTCGCCATTCTGTTCATTTAAAACGACATTACCTGTTGCGATTATTCGGTCTTGCGGCACGTTATAACTGATTTCATCAGCGCGCAGGATGCGGCCATCTTGTACCAGCATAACATTTCCGATCGCCGTTACGGTTTGCGTTTCCTCGTTATTCATCAAGCTATCGGCTTGCAAATCAACTGGGGCTTTCTCGCCTATTGGCGCATGTTCTTCTTTTGCAAAGCGCGGCTGGGTATTGTCTTCTTGAGTTACCGCATTTTGAGGGTGGCGGTTAATACGGCTGGTGGATGGAACGCGTCCTTGGCGGTCTGCACCGGACAGGCCATCGGGTTGTTCGGGGAAACCGGTTAAAAACCCGGAGCCAGCCCTGTTTTCATTATGAGACGCAGAGGCCTCGTCAAAAAATTGGAATTGTGGATTTTGTCTTTGATCTTGATCAGGATTAATTTGTGGCCGTTGTTTTTCTGCTTCTTTTTGTGGTGAATTATCAAACCCCGTCAGCATTTGTGCATGGGCAGATTGAATACTCAGCGCCGAAACGCTCGCGCATAGAAAAAGAATGTGGAAGGAAGCCAGACGCATAGATTTTTTTCATGTGTAATTTTATCAACAAAGATTACACGCTCATACGCATTTTGCGAAGAGTGAATATAGTAAAATCTATATTATTTACTGAAAAAAGCAGGCATTTCATCACCAAATCCAGTCGTTCCGTTATCTTCATCGCTATTCTTATTAGAATGATTTGATCTGTTCGCGCTTTTATTGTGATATGGATTGTCCGATTGCTTTTGCTTATTGGGTTCCTGAGATTTATCGCTCTCCTTTGGTGCCTCTGACGGTTTACGTTCACTTTTCTGCGGTGACGGCTTTTTGCTGCTCTTGGTTTTTGTATCTTCAGAGCGCTCAGATTTATGAGAAGATTGTTCAGTGCTTTTTGATTTTGAAGCAGATTGGGCGGCACCGGGTGATTTGCCGCCGTTCATATCTATCACTTCGATATCACGCTTAATCAGGCTCTCGATAGCCTTGACGTATTTCTCTTCACTGTCCGTTGCAAGCATCCATGCGCGTCCCTCTTTACCGGCGCGCCCTGTGCGGCCAACGCGGTGAACGTAGTCATCGGCGCTCATCGGGACATCGAAATTGAATACATGGGACAGCCCCAACACATCAATTCCACGTGCGGCCACATCACTGCAGATAAGCAAGCGGATTTCATCGTTCTTGAACCGCTTTAGTGTTTCTGTACGCTGGCTCTGATCCATATCGCCATGCATGGCGGCGACTTGGTATCCTTTGTTTTTTAACCAGCTTGTCAGGCCGTCAATGTCGCGCTTGCGGTTACAAAAGATAAAAGCATTGCCAACATTTTCCTGCTCGATAATTTTAAGCAGTGTCTCACGCTTTTGGCGCGGACTGGTTTTAACCATGAACTGCTTTACCGTCGTGGCTGTCTCCGCAGGAGGGTTTACTCTGATCTCCTTCGGATTGCTCAGGAATTTCTCGCTCAATTTACTAATCTCGGGCGGCATCGTCGCAGAAAATAACAAGGTCTGACGCATTGGCGGCAGAAGGCTGGCAATTTTTGTAATGTCGGGAATGAAACCCATATCCATCATCTTGTCGGCTTCGTCGATCACAAAAATCTTGATATCGGTCAGCAGGATATTCCCGCGTTCGAATAAATCCATCAAGCGCCCGGGCGTGGCAATCAGAACATCCGCGCCGCGCTCCAGAATTTTTATCTGTTCGTCCATAGATGTACCGCCAACAAGCAAGGCTTTGTTCAGCTTGCAATATTTACCGTATTTGTCAAAGCTCGCGGCGATCTGCGCGGCAAGCTCTCTGGTAGGGCTTAGAATCAGGGAGCGCGGCATGCGCGCTTTGGCGCGGCCACCGGATAAAATTTCAATCATCGGCAGTGTAAATCCGGCAGTCTTGCCCGTTCCTGTCTGCGCGAGGCCGACCACATCACGCATCATCAAAATGGCGGGGATGGCTTTTTCTTGTATCGGAGTGGGTGTTTTGTAATCGCATTCATCAAGGGCCTTGAGAATGTTTGGTTGTAATCCTAGTTCTTCAAATGTCATTTATACTGGCTAATCTGTTGTGTAATGTTAAAAGTTGGACGAATAAATTGTCTAATCGTATACTTGCGGTTATAAACAATATTACATGAAAATCAAGCTTAAAGGCTTTTTCAGAGCAGTTATAAGCAAAAACGGAACCCCTTCTACCATGAATATCGACGAAACTTTGGATTTTACGCCCGGCTATAATCAAGATGGCCTCATTCCTTGTGTTGCAACTTGTGTAAAGGGCGGAGAGGTTTTGATGGTGGCTTATATGAATGAGGAAGCCTTGCGCTTATCGCTGCAAACCGGTGAGGCGCATTATTGGTCCCGTTCCCGCAAAGAAATATGGCATAAAGGTGCAACCAGCGGTAACACACAAAAAATTTATTCAATGCAATTGGATTGTGATCAGGATTGTTTGCTTATAAAGGTCGAAATGCCCAAAAGTAAAGACGAAGAAATTTCTGCTTGTCACACAGGGCGGCGAAGTTGTTTTTACAGGGAGGTTAAGCTCTCCAGTGACGGAGAAATTTATTTAATCAAGAGTGACTAGCATGCTCGTGGGTGATCTGTTCAAAATTTGCATTCATGTCGGTGTGCACAAATGTATAGACAGCAACATTCAAAATAAATAAAGCTGAAGCCGTCAGCATTATGATTTCCGCCTTATTCTTCTTGCTCTCGCATTTTGTCTGAGAACAGCAATCATGTTGGTCGCGCTCAATTTTTTTGCTCAAGACATGCAAGCCCCAGCCAAATGCCAGCAGTAAACCCGAAATGATTATAACGGTTTGCTCCCATTCATGCATATATTCATGGATAGAGAGCGCAAAGCCTGGAATGCTAACAACGAGACCGTAAGATGCGGCAAGCGCCAGCAAACTTAAAACTGTGGGGATAACACAGCATACAACATGGCCGGCTTCCGAGGCCAAAATCGTATAGAATATGGTTGTTTGCAGTCTTTGCATAAATGTCTCCGTGCCGATGTTATAAGATAACATAGCGTTTGATGCAACAAAATAAAGAGATTTTCAGGTAATATTAAGGGACTGGAAAAAATATTAGGCTTGCGTAAGGTCTTTCGCAAAACATCCATCATGGATGTGCAGCTCTGCCGTTTTGCGCCCTTGCCATTCATTGATCTTCAATTGCCCGATAAGATGAAACGCCTTTTGGCCGCTATCTTTCAGTAAAGCATCACCAAGAGGCGTTCCGACCGCACCAAAGGCCATGGCCTTCATCCGCGCGCCGCCTTCCCAATCGCTCAGCATGATGCTGATATGGCTTTGGCCGCGAATGGTGGGGGTATAAATACGTACATTATTGAAAGCAAAAATAGGCTCGGGAAAATCCATCCCGAACGGCCCCACAAGCTCTTCCAACATCTCGACAAA
>CAXBAL010000118.1:0-6894 GCA_963973475.1 uncultured Micavibrio sp. | reverse complement strand
AAAGAATTACTAATATAATTTTTATTTCATATAACAAAGAGTATATTTTATGAGTTTTCACGGTATCCCATTTTATAAAGAAGAAAAAGTTGCCATTTTTATCGACGGGTCGAACCTGTACGCGGCGGCCAAATCCCTTGATTTCGATATTGATTATAAAAGCCTGCTGAAATGGGCATCAACGCGCGGCCGCTTGGTGCGCACATTTTATTACACCGCGCTGATTGATGATCAGGAATATTCCCCGATCCGTCCGCTGGTGGATTGGCTGGATTATAACGGCTATTCGATGGTGACCAAGCCGACCAAGGAATTTACCGATTCCCAAGGCCGCAAGAAAATTAAAGGCAATATGGATATCGAGCTGGCCATTGATATGATGGAGATGGCCGATCGTGTCGATCACATTATCCTGTTCTCGGGCGATGGCGATTTCCGCCGCCTTGTCGAGGCCGTGCAGCGCAAAGGTGTGCGTGTAACGGTTGTCAGCTCGATTAAAACCTCTCCGCCGATGGTGGCTGATGATCTGCGCCGTCAGGCCGATCACTTCCTCGACCTTGATATTCTGGCCGATTATATTGCGCGTGACAGCGTGGCCAGTATCAACGATGAAGACGACTACGAAGATGATTATGAGGAAGACGCGGCCTAAGTTCTCTTGACCTTTTTAGCGTGAACGCTAATCATAGCGGTTATGTTTTTGCTTCCTGATAGAAATTGTCCGATATGTCCGCGGCTTGCCGCTTTTCGTGAGCAGCTCCGCGCCGAATATCCTGATAAATTCAACGCGCCTGTGCCCTCGTTCGGGCCGGAAGATGCGGGCCTGCTTATCGTTGGCTTGGCACCGGGTATGCGCGGGGCGAATTTTTCGGGCCGCCCATTTACTGGCGATTATGCGGGGGATTTACTGTATGGCACTTTGCTGAAATTCGGGTATGCGCGGGGCGAATACAAGGCCGATCCGAATGACGGGTTGGAGCTGGTTGGGGCGCGTATCACCAACGCCGTGCGCTGCTTGCCGCCCGAGAACAAGCCAACGGGGGCGGAGATCAATAATTGCCGCCCGTTTTTGATCAGCGAGATTGAAAATTTGAAAAACTTGAAAGTGATATTATGTCTCGGCCTGATATCGCATAATTCTGTTTTGAAGACATTGGGCGCAAAGCAATCCGCTCATAAATTTGTACACGGGGCTGTGCATGATATTGGCGGGTTCAAGGTTGTCGATTCCTACCATTGCTCGCGCTACAACACCAATACAGGGCGACTAACAACCGCGATGTTCGAGGATGTTTTTGAAACGATTGGGGAAATACTCAAGCAATAACCAGATCAGCGTAACTTGGCCTCTCCGGCTGCGCCTGTTCTGCACTGGCCAGCCCCAGACATGTCATCGCTTGGCCAACCGCGTTGCATACACCGGCAATGGTTTCCGGTTTTATGCTCAGAAAATTCGGATTCAAAGCAATTTCTTGGGGGGCGGCCTCAATCTCACCGCGGGAAAAGCGCACAGCTTCATTCAGCCCGGCCGATCTAAAAGCATCGCTAAGCTTGTCGGCTTGTAACGCACTTTCATCAAATATTGACATTTTCACACCTTCTTTTTTCTTTCAGGATACATGAAAATGTTAAGAAAAGTCAAAATTGCGCTGAATATATTAAGGATTAACCTCGTCCCGCGCGGTTTGCGGGTTGCGGTAATCACGGCGCGCGATGAGTTTGTTGAGCGCTTGCACATAGGCTCTAGCAGAGGCCACGAGCGTATCGGCATCCGCTGCGCTGCCGCTGACGGTGCGGCTACCTTCACGCAGGCGCACGGACACCTCGGCCTGAGCATCAGTGCCGCCAGTGACAGCGTGAACCTGGTACAGCTCCAGCTTGGCATCATCATGAGGGATGATCTCGCGGATAGCGCAGAAGGTGGCATCAACGGGGCCGTTGCCCTCGCATTTCACGTATTGTTCCTTACCATCAACGCGCAGGGTGATCTCGGCCACTTGAGGACCTTTTGATCCCGCTTGAACTTGCAAGGCGACGAACTGGATGGTGTTGCTTTCCGATCCGGTGGCATCTTCCAGCAGGGCGATCAGATCCTCGTCAAAAATTTCCTTTTTCTTATCAGCCAAATCTTTGAAGCGGTTGAACACATCCTGAAAGGCATTATCGCCAAGGTTATAGCCAAGCTCGGCAAGTTTGGATTTAAACGCGTTGCGGCCGGAGTGTTTTTGCAGCGCCAGTTTGGACTCGCTCAAACCAACACTTTCCGGCGTCATAATCTCGTAAGTCTGGGCATTTTTCAGCATGCCGTCCTGATGGATGCCGCTGGCATGGGCGAACGCGTTGGCGCCAACAATGGCTTTGTTGGGCTGAACATTAAAGCCTGTAATGCCAGAGAGCGTGCGGGATAATTTCGTGATTTTGGTGGTGTCGATATTGTTGGTATAACCCAGCACATCGGCGCGGGTGCGCAGCGCCATGACAATTTCTTCCAGCGCGGCATTTCCTGCGCGCTCGCCGATGCCGTTGATGGTGCATTCAATCTGGCGCGCTCCGTTTTGAACGCCCGCCAGCGAGTTCGCCACGGCCAGCCCCAAATCATTGTGACAATGGACGGACAAAATCGCCTTGTCGATATTGGGTACGCGGTTCATCAGCATGGCAAAAAGATTGCCGTATTCTTCTGGCACGGCATAGCCGACGGTATCTGGAATGTTGATAGTAGTGGCGCCGGCCTTGATCGCGGCCTCGACGCACTGACACAGGAAATCATGTTCGGTGCGTGATCCGTCCTCGGCGCTCCATTCTACGTCATCGGTATAGTTGCGGGACAGGGTGACGCTTTCGATCACGGAGTTCAGCACCTCTTCCGGCGGCATTTGCAATTTGTATTTCATGTGCAGCGGGCTGGTGGAGATGAAGGTGTGAATGCGTTTGCGCGCGGCGGGTTTGATGGCCTCGCCGCTGGCTTCGATATCGGATTTCTTGGCGCGGGAGAGGCCGCAGACGGTGGCGTTTTTGACGATCTTGGCAATCTCGTTGACGGCCTCGAAATCGCCTTTGGAGGCAATGGGAAATCCGGCCTCGATAACATCGACGCCCATTTCATCCAGCAGCACCGCCATTTTCAACTTTTCTTCGAGGTTCATCGAACAGCCCGGGCTTTGTTCGCCATCACGAAGGGTTGTATCAAAGATGATAACGGGGGTTTTATCGACGGTGGTGTTGGCCTTGCTTTGCATAGCGGCGCTCCTTATGAATCTCTATAGCTTAGTTTTAGCAGTGTTTTGATGGTTTTGGAATATGTCCCTTAAAGCGCAGGCATATAAAAATGCCCCATGTCCCGCTTAAGGGGAGATAAGGAGGAGGGAGAGCAGCAATATAGTTTGTGCATTTTTCACCATAAAATCTACTTAGCCTAAATTTTGCAGGGGTGTCAAATTTAATTGCTGGCTTCCATATCGCGGGCTTCATCGACCAGCATGATCGGGATGCCATCGCGAATAGGATAGGCGAGTTTGGCTTGTTCGGAAATGAGCTCTTGGCGCGCGGCGTCATAGCGCAGTGGCGCTTTGGTCAACGGACAGACCAGAATTTCCAGTAATTTAGGATTGATTTGCGTGCTCATGGCTTAAGGTTTAGCCCGTTTTGGAGCGTTAGGCAAGATGATATGATCGCTTAATGCTGGCTGATGGTTTCGGAAACCGTGCCTTTGACGGCCATCTCTAACATGGCGATGAAGAGCTCGCCGCGGGTTTTGCAGCAAGGGGCTTCGAGCAGGGCTTGTTTATCGCGGGACTCGAAGGGGCAAATCATGGACAGGCATGTGATGAGTTTGTTATCGGTTGTTTTTTCGACCGATGTCCAGTCACACTCCAGATCTTCCTTGCTGAAATAGGTTTTTAGCAAATCGTGGAGGTGATTGCGGTCAAGACCGAGGCATGTTTTGCCGTCCAGATCACTTTTATAGGGTGACCAATCTGCGCGGATGCTACGGAAGGTTTTTTCGGTATCAATTTCTTCTATAATATCAAAGCGGCATACGCCAGAAAGGGTAATTAGATAGCGGCCATCGGCGGTTTCGCTAAACTCTGTTATCTTGCCCGCGCAGCCTGTTTTGTGCAGCAAAGGGCGCGGATTATCCTGATTTTCCGGTTTTGCCTGCGGCTGGATCATGCCGAATATGCGATCATGACGCATCGCGTGATCGACCATATCAATATAGCGCTTTTCGAATATATTTAGCGGCAATTGTCCGCCGGGCAGCAGCAAAACTCCGCCCAGAGGGAATACGGGAAAACTCTCCGGTAAGGCATCGAAATCTGGGGCGTAGGGGTTTTGTTCCATAGTTTAAGATGTAGGGCGCAGTTTGTGTGTGAAAAGGGCGCCGCTCAAGAAAACAATATCGAGGACAATCTTTTGCGGCTTTCAATGGTCAGCGGGTCGGTATGGCCCAGTGCCTCGAAGAATTTCAAAAGTTGCTGGCGAGCGGCTTGCTCGTTCCATTCGCGCTCTTTTTCCATGATGAGGAGGAGGTTGTTAATCGCGCGCTCCTTCTTGCCGCCGGCAAACTGCGCCAATGCCAGATCGAAGCGGGTCTGGTGGTCGTTTTCATTGGCTTCCAGCTTGGCCGCCAGCTCGGTCTCTTCACCGCTCGGGATATCCAGAGCGACATTAATGGCGGTTCTGGCTTCGTTGAAATTGGGGTTATTTGCAATCTCGGGCGGGGCGTTGTCCACCATGTGCTGGGCTTTTTCAATCTCGCCCGCGGCGATCAGAACGCGCACCAAACCTGTAAAGGCCTGCACGTTTTTTTCGTCTTCTTGCAGGACTTGCATATAGATGGATTGGGCGGCTTGAAAGTCTTCTTCGGCCAGCGCGAGCGCAGCGCTTTTTAGCGCGCTCGGGATATCCAGTGCATCGGGCTGCATTTGGCGCGCGGCTTCTAATGATTTGTCGATAAAAGCTCTGATCTGGCTTTCCGGCAATACGCCTTGAAAGGCATCAACAGGGCGCCCGCCGAGGAAGGCGTAGACTGTGGGCACCGATTGCACGCGCAGGGCGGCGGCCAGTTGCTCGTTCTCATCCAGATTAACCTTGGCGAGTTTAACTTTTCCACCATAGGAGCTAACCAGATTTTCCAGCACGGGCATCAATTGTTTACAAGGGCCGCACCACGGCGCCCAGAAATCCACCAGAACCAGCCCGTTCACTGAGCCTTTTATTACGTGCTCTTCAAAATCTTCGGTCGTGACATCGAAAATAGCGCCTTGATTTACCGTGCTCGCGGTTTGCGCGGGGGCTTGGGGTGCTACGGGTTTATCTTTTCCGAAAAACATGGCTTGATCCTTATGGCTTGGCGTTGGAATAATTTCCCGCCCTACCCCTATTATCTAAGGGCTTGCGGGGGAAAGATCAATGATAGAGTAAGTGTGGCCGATATGATCCAGAAATTTGATCAGGTCTTTCGGTGCAATGCCGACGGTTTTGGCGTTGTCCATCGGATGGACGTTCATAATCTCGGCCTCCATCATCGTGGCATCGAGATACAGCGCGACCTGATTGCCCGGATCATTAATGACCGTGAAAGGATTGACCGAGCCGGGGCGAATGCCCAAATGTTCCCACAAGCGATCATCCGAGCCGAAAGAAAAGCGCGCTGCGCCGAGATGGTCCGAGAGCTTTTTTAAATCTATCTCGGTTTCATTGGCCGCAACAATCAGGAAGTTTTTCTTTTTCTTATCGCGTAGATAAAGATTGCGGACATGAACGCCGGGCATATCGGCCTTGAGATGCTCCCCTTCGGCTACGGTGAATATAGGAGTATGCTCATATAATTGCACTTGAATATCAAGCTCTTGCAGAAGGCCCAGCAAATCTTGTGCGGAAACAGGGAGGGGGGCGAGCGTATCGGCGGCGCGTTCGGTGGTCATGATTTTCCATTTGTTTTATCTAATTTAGCGCCATTTATAATGGTTTGATAAGTGTTTGTTAAGGTTTTTTCTATATGATTTTATCATAATAATAAAAAAATGGGGCACATATCGAATGAGTAATACTGAGTTTAATGGTAATGAAAACAACGCAACCGCAGGGCACGTTGCCACGGCGGATGCCTTTTTTGCGCGTATGGCAGCAATAAGCGAGACAGGCGCTGCGCCGGAGATGTGCAACAATGCCCTCGTGGCGTCGGGTTTCCCGCCTGATATGTGCGCTACCGCTCACCCCGAGAATTTCCGCAACGGTGCACCCTATCCGGGCATGAATGATTTGCCCGATAGCCATCCCATTCTTTCAGTGCTGAAAAGCAATAATGGAATATATAGCAATAATGGCTTGATGGATGTTCTGAAAGAAGGATTGGGCGCCCCGGCGCCAAGCCTGAACAGTGTATTTTCCGCTAAAGCCAGCGCCGGCTACGAAGCCCCGCAAAAATTCGACATCGCGCTGGAAAGCGTTACAACAGATTATAAAGGACCAACTTTCGGATGAATCTGGAACTCGCCAAAATGAATGATGACCGCATTTTGCTGGTATCGGATACACCGATGCCCGATGTGGTCAAACGCGTGGAATATTACCGTGACCAGCGCCTGTTCATGATTGTCTGGTATGACGAGAATATGGAAGAGCTTTTGATGCATCACGAGGTTCCGATTGATTTTGCCATGGCAATTGAAAAAACGCCCAATATCCTGATTTACTCTTTTTATCCTGACCATGACCCGATCGGTTATAAAGTGCCGTTGATCAAGGTTGGCGATATTTTTTAAGATTCTTTTTATTTGGGCTTGCATCAGCCAAAAATTTCATTATATTCATCGAAACTATCGATCCGCGAGTGTAGCTCAGGGGTAGAGCACAACCTTGCCAAGGTTGGGGTCGAGGGTTCGAATC
>CAXBAL010000117.1:0-6948 GCA_963973475.1 uncultured Micavibrio sp. | reverse complement strand
CAAAACCACCCGGCGCCACCGTCCCTGATAAAGGCATCAACTCGGCCAGCGCGGTGATATGGTCGCCAACGCCTATACCGTAATCCTTGCGGAGCCGAAGACGTACCAGACGGGGTGTATCTTCCGCGCTCAGGTCTTCAACCTCAAGATTGCCCAAGGTTACGCGGGCATCATAATCGGCTTTCATAATTTCTAAAGACTGAACAGTTCCAGTGATTGTTACAGGCCCGATATCACGGCTTAGCATCGGGGTATGAATACGAGCCTCCTGATAGAGCGAGGCGTTAAAACCAATCGCCGGAAGCAAAAGCAGTGCAAGACACCATAGCCGCATCCCGCGCCGCTCCTGCGGAATTAATAATATGCTGGCAACCCCGAATAATAACGCCATAACGCCGAATAAAGCAGGCGGATCAGTGGGTAATAGGAAGTATATAGCAATACCGAGCCCGAGAAAAACAGGTGACCAGAAGAAACACCGCCCGTGCTGCAAAGCGATTTGCGCTTCGATAAATGCTTTAATACTTGTTACTGTGTAATTCTTACGCGGCGGGATACGAAGACGCGGCGCTTTTGCGCTATTATATTTGTCTATGCTGATCATCGCGTCTTGCTTGAATTTCTTGGCAAATTCTTCTAAGTTCGTTTCAATTCTTTCACATGAAAATTGAATAAAGCACAAATACCAGCAAAAAAGATAGGTTTTTCATCATGAGCGTTGTTACACGGTTCCCCCCCTCCCCGACCGGATTCATGCATATCGGTACGGCCAGAACGGCTCTGTTTAATTGGCTGTATGCCCGTAAGCATGGCGGAAAAATGCTGTTTCGTATCGAGGATACCGACCGCAAGCGCCACAATGAAGACGCGGTTGAAAATTTGATCAAGGGTTTGGAATGGCTGGGTCTGGATTGGGACGGCGATATAGTTTCGCAATATGAACAACGTGCGCGCCATGCCGACGTGGCAAAAGAACTGCTGGCAAAGGGTAAAGCCTATTACTGCTATTGCTCGCCTGAAGAGCTAGAGACGATGCGCGAAGAGGCAAAGAAAGAAGGCCGCATGAGCTTTTATGACCGCCGCTGGCGCGATGCCGATGCGTCTAGTGCGCCTAAAGGAATCGCCCCAGTTATCCGCATTAAAGCCCCGCTTGAGGACGCAACAACGGTGCACGATGCGGTTCAGGGGGACGTCACAATCAATAATGAACAGCTGGATGATTTCATCATTCTGCGCTCCGACGGAAGCCCGACCTATATGCTATCTGTCGTGGTTGATGACCATGATATGGGCGTTACCCATGTCATACGTGGGGATGATCATTTGAACAATACATTCCGCCAGAACATTATTTATGATGCGATGAGCTGGAATAAACCGACTTACGGCCACCTGCCACTCATCCTCGGGCCGGATGGGGCAAAAATGTCGAAACGCCACGGCGCCGCCAGTGTCGAGGAATACCGCGATATGGGGTATTTACCAGCCGCCATGCGCAATTATCTGGTTCGTCTGGGCTGGAGCCACGGTGATGACGAGATTATTTCGGACGAACAAGCCAGGGAATGGTTTGATTTATCAGGCTGTAACAAAGCCGCGGCGCGGTTCGATTTTGCCAAGCTGGAAAGCATCAATGCCCATTACATCAAGGAAACCGGTGCTGATGAGTTAATCGAGCGCGCCCTTCCCTTTTATCAATCCCGCCATGGCATTGAGCCTAGCGCTGAGGCAATTGATATGATCAAACAAGGGATTGAAGAGTTAAAATCCCGCGCGACCACACTTTTGCAGTTTGTTGATGAATCGGTTTTCTATGCCAAAAGCGCGCCGTTTGCGTATGACGAGAAAGCGGCAGCACTTCTGGGTTCTGACGCAGCGCCCGTTCTTAAGGCCTTATTGGAAGGCTTTGAAGCCCTGCCCAAGCTTGACGATAATTCCATCAAGAACCTTTGTAAGGATGTCGCCAATGATCATGCGGATGGTAAAATGGGTAAAGTCGGTATGCCACTCCGCGCCGCCATTACGGGTACAACAGTATCCCCGTCCATTTTCGAAGCCTGCGCAATATTAGGTCAAGAAGAAACATGCGCGCGCCTAAAAGCCGCCATTGATTGCATTGAAAACAGTGGTACAATACAAAAAACCGCCTAATTAATAGACGGCCACATCTTCCTATAAAACGCTTCATGATATCTTAATCATTGCGGCGCTATTATCTTATTTCTGCGTAACCAATCATGTAATAAAAGGACACAGATTCTCATGAGTGAGACAGACAAAACATTTACGCTTACCAATGACCAGACAGGAGAAAGCTTTAAGCTGCCTGTGCTGGATGGCACGCAAGGACCAAGCGTTATCGATATTCGTAAGCTTTACGCCGAGACCGATCATTTTACGTTCGACCCGAGCTTTACCGCAACAGGTAGTTGCAAATCCCGCATTACCTATATCGACGGTGATAAAGGCATATTGCAGCACCGCGGATATAAAATCTAGGATCTGGCCGAACACAGTACATTTCTAGAGGTCGCCCATACTCTTCTTTATGGTGATCTGCCCAATCAAAAAGAGCTGGATAAATTTACCAACGACATCACCTATCATACTATGGTGCATGATCAGGTTAACTATTTCTACCGCGGGTTCCGCCGTGATGCGCACCCTATGGCCGTTATGTGCGGTGTGGTTGGCGCGCTGGCCGCTTTCTACCACGACAGTCTGGATATTTGGGACCCGGAGCAACGCGAGATTTCAGCGCACCGTTTGATTGCCAAAATCCCGACACTGGCTGCGATGACCTATAAATACTCAGTCGGCCAGCCATTCATGTTCCCGCGCAATGATTTATCATTCTCCGAGAACTTCCTGTATATGACCTTTGCCGTTCCGCCGGAGCCATATGTGGTAAACCCCGTTCTGGCGCGTGCGATGGACCGCATTATGATTTTGCATGCCGACCACGAGCAAAATGCCTCTACATCTACAGTGCGTTTGGCCGGATCATCACAAGCCAACCCGTTTGCCTGTATCGCCGCTGGTATTGCCTCACTCTGGGGACCTAGCCATGGCGGCGCTAATCAGGCCGTTTTGGAGATGCTGGATCAAATTGGTGACAAAAAGAATATTCCAGAGTTTCTTGAGCGCGCCAAGGATAAGGATGACCCGTTCCGCCTGATGGGCTTTGGGCACCGCGTTTATAAAAACTTTGATCCACGCGCGAATGTTCTTAAAAAATCTTGCGATGAGGTGCTTGAAGATTTGGGTATCAATGATCCGCGTCTGGAACTAGCGATGGAGCTTGAGCGTATTGCGCTTGAGGATGAATATTTCGTCGAGCGCAAGCTGTTTCCGAATGTTGATTTCTATTCCGGTATCATCCTAAAAGCCATGGGCTTCCCGACTTCAATGTTTACCGTGCTTTTCGCTGTTGCGCGCACCGTTGGCTGGGTATCACAGTGGAAAGAGATGATCGAAGAGCCTTCCTTACGAATTGGGCGCCCGAGACAGCTTTACACAGGACCCGAAGCACGAGATTTCGTGCAGCTAAAAGATCGAAAATAACACAACATAGAAACGGCCCCCTGTGGCCGTTTTTTACACCGTTTTATAAAGTTAAGCGTTAGAAGTCGCCTTGGCGGGCTCTTCGTTTTTTGCTTCGGCGGCTACACGGGATTTTTTAGGACGCTTTGATGCATCCAGCAAATTTACAATGTATCTTGCGGCTTTATCGGAGGGCTTTTCGGCTTGCTGTACCCCCATTTTCCTACGTATCTCATCAAAGCCTCTTTCCTGCTTCTGGATAACTTCCGCATCTTTAAATAGTTTTACAACTTCTTCGCTGATCGATTCGGAATGACACCGTCCTTGAATGAATTCAGGAATAACTTCTTTATTCAGCATAATATTACCAAGATGGATATGCTTTACCTTGGTCAGCAAACGGACAATCCAATAGGTCAAAGGATGCGTTTTATAGACAATCACATGCGGGCGCCCTGTATATGCGAGCTGTAATGCAACCGTTCCGGATACGGCAATGCCAACATCCGTAGCGGCCAAAGCATCTGCCTTTTTAGAAAAATCACTATCAATATAAGCCGGTATGCCGATATCTTGTAAAAGCTGTACGACATCAAATTCCAAACGATCAAGTGTAGGTACGACCAGATGAAGATTATCAACCTGCTCGGCCACATACATGGCCGTTTCCTTTATGACTTTGCCGTGATTATTAAGCTCTTCCTGGCGGCTTCCGAAGTAAAGGCCGAGCAGATTTACATCATCGGCGATTTGATGTGACTTACGAAATGTTTCCCTGCTGCCCTTGGTGATTTCTCCATCTGTAATAGGATGGCCGACATAAACAGAGCGAAGTTTATGCTTTTTGAAATACGGTGGCTCAAATGGAAAGAGGCAAATCATCGCATCCAGATACTTCGCGACCGCTTTTGCGCGACCAGGACGCCATGCCCACACAGTTGGGGCGACATAATGGATTGCTTTGGCATTTGTTTTCTTACGTTTTTTCAATTGCTTGGCGACAGAAAAATTGAAATCGGGAAAATCGACCGTGATAAGCGCATCAGGATCTAGTTTCTCAATTTCCTCAACGATACCATTACGTATTTTAATAAGTTGCGGCAGGCGCATTGCCGCCTCCCAAATACCCATCACTGTCAATTCATGCATAGGCAGAAGCGAGTTAAGGCCGGCCTCAATCATTTGTTCGCCGCCGATCCCCCAAAATTCTGCCTCGGGATCTTTAACTTTTAACGCCTTAATTAATTTAGCGCCTAAAAGATCTCCCGATGGTTCGCCTGCAATAAAAAAATACTTCATAACTATTCATAATCCGTGACTGTTATACCCATAACAAAAATCTTATGTCGATCTGCCATTTCTTTTATGACGTCAGGTTCCAAAAGAAGACTGTTTTCGGCTTCAATGACAACGCCGGAGAGACCATACTCGGCAGCAACCATAACAGTATCAGGTCCAATGGTCGGCAAATCAAGGTATTTATGCTGCATAGGCTTACAAGTTTTCACAAGTACGGCGCCGCCGCCTCTGCGCAAATAAGCTTTACAGCGTCTTATCAATTCATCTGTACCTTCGGCCCCCTCAATACCAATAACGTGGCCGTGCTGTATAATAACGGATTGCCCAATATCTAGGCGGCCGATTTCTTGTGAGACGATAACACCGCGGCGAATTGACTCCAGCTCGGCCTTTTCAGGTTTGTGCTTCCCGATTAGCCCATATGGCGTTAATAAATCCTGCATAAAATTTTGTACACCGTGGACAGCAAAGCCTTCACGGTTAAGCTCATCTTTTAAAAGTTCAAGAATATCATTATCGCCGCGCGCCTTAAAACCGATACGGGCAAAAAATTCAGCGGTTTTAAAATCGGGTTTCAGCTCGCTGAGAGAAGGTCTACGGATATTACCGATCAAAACCAAATCGCGCACATCATGATCTTTTAGCGTTTTAATAATTTTTCCGGCTGCGCCAATCGAACCCCACATATGCTCACGTCCCTTAACAGCAGCCGGTTCGGTCTGGCCATCAAACGCGCACATAAAAACCTCTATATCGTTTTTTTCGCAACACTCGGCTAGTTTAACGGGAAGAAGACCGCCACCAGCGATAATGCCAAGCTTCTTTATATCGCTTGGAAAGTTTGAATGTCCCGCTTCTGTTACTTTTTTGGAGGATGACATAATGGATGTTTCGTTTTTGCTTTAGCGAAATCTATTATCTTACGGATTACTTCATCTTCACCGTATTCATTTTCTAAATTCTCAATACGTTGTTCTAAGGTACCCTCATTACCAAAAAGCTTATTAAAAGCCTTTTGCAGCGTACGAATAGTATCTCTGGATAGGCCCTGACGTTCTAAACCGATCAGATTCAGCCCCATCAAATGACCGCGCTCCCCTTTTACCCGTCCATAAGGAATGACGTCACTATCAACGCCGGTACAACCGCCTATAATGGAATATGGCCCTACGCGTATAAATTGATGAACAGCCGAAAGCCCGCCAATAATTGCATAATCACCAACCTCTACATGGCCGGCAAGCGTCCCATTATTTGCTACGATAACATTGTTACCCACAATACAGTCGTGGGCCACATGCGCGCCGACCATAAAGAGACAGTTATCACCGACAATCGTTTCGTTGGCTCCTGTAACAGTACCCGGGTTCATTGTAACGTGTTCACGAATTGTATTATTCTTGCCTATTTTCAGAAGAGTTTTTTCTCCGTTAAATTTGAGATCCTGTGGGGGGTGCCCTAAGGACGCGAAAGGATATATTTTACAGTGCGCGCCAATTTCTGTTAACCCAGCGACAACAACATGCGATTTCAGATCGCAGCCGTCCCCGATTGAAACATCAGGGCCGATAACGCAGAAAGGCCCTATGGAGACATTATCTCCAATTTTTGCTCCATCTTCGATAATGGTTGTCGGATGTATATTCTGGGACATAATGGGATAACTCTTGTTTCGGTTATTATTGTTATAGCATTGTAATGAAACGATTTAATGCGCCGTGCAAATCAAGCTTTGTTACGAAGCGTTACGCCCTCATATTATTTATCAGAAAGCATAGCACTGAAGTTAGCTTCTGCGCACAATTTACCATCTACAAATGCCTTGCCGGAAAACTTCCATACGGAGCCTCTGGCTTGAACTTTTTCAACATGTATATGAAGACTATCCCCAGGGGTGACGGGCTTACGAAATTTTGCCCCATCTATTGTCATGAAATAGACAAGTTTGCCTTCTGATTCGGCACCTAAAGAATTAACAACAAGAATAGCTGCCGTTTGTGCCATGGCTTCAATAATAAGAACGCCAGGCATTACAGGTTCGCCAGGGAAATGCCCCATAAAATGCGGCTCGTTCATGGTAACGTTTTTTAATCCAACGGCACTTTG
>CAXBAL010000116.1:0-6956 GCA_963973475.1 uncultured Micavibrio sp. | reverse complement strand
CGGAGACGATGTTATTTACGGTGAAGCCGGTAACGATGTACTCGTTGGCGGTGCCGGAGATGACACATTAAAAGGTGGCGAAGGCGCAGATACGTTCTTGTTCACCAATAATGGCGGCGAAGATACTATCAAGGACTTTAATGCATCCGAAGGCGATGTTCTTGATATCTCCGATGTGCTTACTGGCTTTGATGCTCTTAGCGACTCATTGGAAGACTTTGTCTTTACATCTTCTAATGGTGGTAACACCGAAGTTTATGTTGATGCAGCAGGCGGCGGCGACCAAGCGGCAGCTACGTTGATCGTGACTTTAGAAGGTGTTGATGTGACGTTGGCCAATCTGAATGTTGATGGTTCAGGAAACATCATGTAGGCCTGAATACCAAATATAATTTGATTAAGCCGGCTTCGTAGCCGGCTTAATTTTTCTGCAGAATGGCGAACGACAAGAGGGCGACTTCCTAAATTAGTAAATACGTCAGGGATGAATGCATTATATTATGTTGTAAAAATACATCATTGTTTTTTATGATAAAAAACCTCTTGAAGATGTCCTTGCATATGTCTATTAAAAAAGGCATAAATATAAGTTGATTATGGGCCCGTATCGGGTTTGACTGTTAAAAATATGAGGATAATTCCAGTGATTTCTAAAAATACTTTACGCATGTTGGGTTTGGGTAGCGCTCTTAGCATAGCTGTTTTAGTCGCAGCCCCTACCGTTAAAGCACAGCAGGACATTATGTCCCCTATGCCGAATGAAGCGCAAGAAGCGCAAGTAATGGTTCCTGCCGTTCCTGCAGCGCCGGTTGCAAGTGGTGATAACAAAGTTTCAACGCTTCGCGAGGCCGTGTCTGTCGGTGTAGCAACCAACCCTGAATATGGCGTTGTTGCAGCAAGCCGCCGTGCCACCGACGAAGAGCTAAATCAAGGCGAGGCTTTGTTTCTGCCGTCGCTGGATTTGAATGGGGATACCGGTTATGAATACAGTGATGACCCTGCAACACGCGGCGGTCTGGATGATGATGACGAAGAGGGTATGTTCCGTTATGAAGTCGGTTTGACTTTGACACAGATGCTCTTTGACGGTTTCGAAACAAAGTATGAAGTCGAGCGACAAGAAGCCCGCGTGGCCTCTTCCGCTTTCCGCGTTCGTGAAACGGCAGAACTTGTTGGTTTGGCGATTGTTGAAGGTTACCTTGAAGTTTTACGTCAACGCCAGCTCTTGATGATTGCACGCCAGAACGTGGCCGAGCATATCGCAATCATGGATATGGTTGAAGATGGTGTGGGCGCTGGACGCTCTACTCAAGCCGACCTTGAGCAAATCAAAGCCCGCTTGTCACAAGCGCGTGCCACTGAAACCGATACATTGCAGTCTTTGCGTAATGCTGAATCCCGCTACCGTCAGGAAGTTGGCGATGCACCGGGTGATTTGACGTTGCCGGTTATCCCGTATGAGCAGCTTTCACAAGATGTTGAGCAAGAAGTGCTGAAATCACTGGCACACAGCCCGACTCTGGACATTTTTGCCGCTGATATCGAAGTGGCATATGCCGAATCTTTGGGCACACGCTCAACATTCTATCCGCAGGTTGATCTTCAGCTCAACGCCCGTCAAGGCCATGATCTGGGCGGTATCGAAGGCCGCGACCGCAGTGCGTCTGCTCTGGTTGTGATGAACTGGAACCTGTACCGCGGCGGTGCCGATATGGCTCGCGCTCGTGAATTCATCCACCGCCATCAGCAATCCAAAGAATCACGCGCCGAAGCGGCTCGCGCTCTTGAGAATGATGTCCGTCAAACTTGGGCGTCTATGGTCGCCGCCGGCGAGCGTGCACGTCAGTTCGCGGCTCAGGCCGATGCGAACACCGAAGTTGTGAAGGCTTATAAAGACCAGTTTAGCCTTGATCGCCGAACACTATTGGATGTGCTTGATTCCCAGAACGAGCTGTTCGTTTCACGTTCGAATACAGTGAATTCAGAATTCCTTGAAATGCTGGCAATTTACCGTCTTCTTGCTCTGAAAGGTGATTTGCTTCCAACGATGCAAGTGGAATATCCTCGTGAGAGCTTGGTAAGCGAAAACAATACGTGGACATTCGAAGAAAGAATGGAAGCTCGCTAAAAATAAAAAGGGTGATCTGTGATCGATCCGGATAAACAAGACAAAAAGATTAAAGATAAGGCCGCTAACGTAAAAGAGGGTAATCCCTCTAAACGGAAAGGCGGCCTTTCTGATTCTGACAGCTATGGCGATAATGCATCCGAAGAGGCGATGGCGTCTGCTTCCTCGCCGATCGGGAATACGGGTGCTGAAAAAGAACCCAACGAATCCTACGCCGATGATAATAATGAATGGCCGCTTCAGGCTGACCGTCTTGCTCTTCATAATCCATTGGTAGAATGCTTGCGCGTATTGGCGGGTTTTTATGGTCGCCGTACTTCTATGGCCGCTTTAACCGCCGGATTACCAATCGGTAAGGCCGGCATTACGCCGCTTTTGTTTATGCGCGCCGCCGAGCGTGCCGATATGCGCGCCAATATGGCCGAGCGCTCACTGGAATCGCTAGCGATTGCGCCGAATTTACCCTGCATCGTCACACTGGACCATGGGCAGGCCTGTATTATTTGGGGCATTGCGCATCCAAAGGGCAAAGCGCCGAAAAAGGGTACAAAAAAAGAGAATATCACCCTTGATCCGGATACGGTTTTTACGGTCCAGTTCCCCGAGACAAAAGACGAAAAGCAAGTCATTACGCTGGAGGAGCTGAAGAAGCTCTATACAGGCTATGCCTTTTTTATCCGTCCGATCGCCCGCAGTGATGAGCGCGCTGGCCCCGCAGAAATTGATAATGCCCGTGATTGGTTCTGGGCAGCGTTAAAAAAGAACAAGGTGATCTACTCCGAAGTTTTAATCGCCGCGATCATGATTAACTTGTTTGCGATTGCTGGCTCGATTTTCATCATGAATGTTTATGACCGCGTGGTTCCGAATAACGCCTTTGATACATTATGGGTGCTGGCTGCCGGTATTATGGTGGTATATGTCTTTGATTTCTTGTTGAAAAATTTGCGTGCGCATCTGCTGGACGTGGCCGGGCGCAAGGCCGATGTCCAAATTTCGGCCTCTTTGTTCGAGCAAATTCTGGGCATGACAATGACCGCCCGCCCGCCAAGTGCGGGTGTTCTGGCCAGCAATATGCGGGAATTTGAAACGCTGCGCGATTTCTTCACCTCGGCGACGATGGTGACAATTGTCGATTTGCCGTTCGTGATTATCTTTATCGGCTTTATTGCCCTGATCGGCGGGCCGATTGCGTTTGTGCCTTTGGCCGCCATTCCGATTGTTATCGGCGTCGGGTTTTTGCTGCAAAAGCCATTGGAAAAGGTTATTCGCCAGTCTTTGAATGAAAGCGCGCTGAAAAATGCGCTGCTGTTCGAGACTATTATTGGTCTGGAGACGATTAAAGTTCAAGCCGCCGAAGGCCACACGCAGCGTCAATGGGAGGAACTTACCGACAAAGCCTCTCGCACATCTGTGAAGTCACGCCGTCTTTCTGCCTTTGCGCAAAACTGGGCTGTGTTTATCCAGCAGGTTGTGAGCGTTCTGATTGTAATTGTCGGGGTTTTCTTGATTGCTGATGGCCAGCTCTCCATGGGGGCGCTGATTGCTTGCGTAATTATTTCGGGCCGTGCGATGGCGCCGCTTGCGCAAGTCGCTGGCTTGATGACCCGCTTTAATCAATCTAAACAAGCCCTCTTCCATCTGGATGAGCTGATGAAAAAGCCTGTCGAGCGCCCGTTCGGCAAACATTTCGTGCCAATGGCCGATTGCAAAGGCACGGTTGAATTTCGCGATGTAACCTTTAATTATCCCGGTCAAACTACGCCCGCCGTCAATGGGTTGAGCTTCACAATACAAGCCGGAGACCGCGTTGGTATTATCGGCGCGGTGGGTTCCGGTAAAACCACGCTTGAGCGCTTGCTGATAAACCTGTACGAGCCTACAAGCGGGTCAGTTCAGATTGATGGTACCGATGTGCGCCAGATTGATCCCGGTGATTTGCGCCGTAATGTGGGGGCTGTGCAGCAAAGCCCGCAGCTTTTCTATGGCTCGGTGCGTGATAACATCACAATGGGTCATGAGACCGCGCCTGACCGCTCTGTTTTAAAAGCCGCCGAGCTTTCGGGCGTGATGGAATTTTTGAAAGATTCATCTGCCGGCCTTGATACGCAAGTGGGCGAGCGCGGCGATTCCTTATCGGGTGGGCAACGCCAAGCGGTCGCGATTGCGCGCGCTTTGCTCTATGATCCGCCGATTTTGGTGCTGGATGAGCCGACGGCCTCTATGGATCCGGCGTCTGAAAACCGCTTGAAGCTGCGCCTTGATAAGCTTTGCGAAGGCAAAACGACCATTTTGATTACGCATAAAGGCGCGATGCTGGGGCTCGTGAACAAGCTGATTTTGATTGATCGCGGCCGTCTGGTTGCTTATGGGCCAAAAGATGATGTGATCCGTAAATTGCAGGCGCGCCAATACGGCACTGCCGCCGAGCAGACAGAGGTTTAATCACGATGGCGAAGAAAAAAGATAATGGCGATAAGCCCGAGGTAAAGCGCAATCCTGTTGATTTGAAAATGGGGGATGGCAGCCAGCAGCAAGGCAAAGAAAAGCCGGAAGCGCCAAAGCAGCCCACTATCAACGAGAAAGAGGATTGGCAGAATATCCGTGAAGGTTGGGCGAAGGAGCAGATTAAGCGCGCCGAGGCGCATGCCTTGTCGTTTTTCGAAGTGGTCGATGATGATTTGCCGCTATCGCGCCATTTGCTCTTGTTTATTATTGCCGCGTTTTTCGTGATTTTTGTTGTCTGGGCAAATTGGGCGACTTTGGACGAGGTAACGCGCGGGGACGGTAAAGTTATTCCATCCAGCGAGATTCAGTCATTGCAAACCCTTGAAGCGGGGATTGTCGAGGAATTTTTAGTCCGTGAAGGTGCCATGGTCGAAAAGGGGCAGATATTGATGCGCCTTAGCGATGTGGATGCGTCTTCCGATTTGGGTGCCAATCAGGCGCGCTATTTCGGCCTTCTTGCCTCTATCACACGCTTACAGGCCGAAGCAGATGGCAAAGAAACCCTTGAGTTTCCTGATGAAGTGATGACTAATGCCCCACAATCTGTGACAGAGGAGATGAATGCGTTTCGCGCCAACCGCCTACAGCTCCAAAACCAGATTAGTATTTTCGATCAGCAATTGATGCAGCGGGAACAAGAAGTGCGCGAGCTCGAGACCCGTATCGCCGATACGCGCGGAGTCATTAGTATCCAGCGTGAAGAAAAAGAAATGATCGAGCCGCTGGTTGCGCGCGGCTCTGCCCCAAGGCTGGAGCTGTTGCAATTGGAGCGCTCGATGCGTGAGAAACAGGCCGAGTTGAATGGCTACCTTTCTTCTTTGCCGCGCACAAAATCCGCCATTGCGGAAGCAAAAGCGCGGATAGAGGAAGTCACGAGCAATGCAAAAGCGCAAGCGCAGATGGAGCTTTCCACCAAGCTGATCGAACTGAACGAAATCAAACAGCGTTTATCTTCGTTGACACAGCGTAAAACACGAACCGAGCTGCGCTCGCCAGTCAACGGCACTATTCAATCTATTGAGGCCAACACAATCGGCGGCGTTGTTCGCCCGGGGGAGGATATTATCCAGATTGTCCCCTTGGATGATCAGTTGTTGGTCGAGGCACGCATCCGCCCATCTGATATTGCCTTCCTTTACCCGGGGCAAAGGGCGGTGGTCAAAATTACGGCCTATGATTTTTCTATCTATGGCGGGCTGGATGCCGAGGTGGTTGATATCTCTGCCGATACCATTGAAGACGAAGAGGGCAATAGTTTCTACCGCGTTCGTTTGCAAACGTTCGAAAACGAGCTCAAGCGTAAGAATGAGGTCTTGCCGATTATTCCGGGTATGGTGGCCTCTGTCGATATTCTGACCGGTGAGAAAACGGTTATGCAGTATTTGCTAAAACCGTTTATCAAAACGCTTGATAACGCGATGAATGAACGCTAACGTTCCTACTATGATGACACAGACCGCTACAAACGATATCCAGATTACTTTTCCAGACGGTGCCAGCCGCACGTACCCGCAAGGGGTGACAGGGCTGGATATTGCCGAAAGCATTTCCAAATCACTGGCCAAAGCCGCTATCGCAGTAACCGTGGACGGCGTGCAGCGCGATTTATGCGACCCGATTAACGGCGATGCCAAGCTTAGCATTATTACGCAGGATAGTGATGAGGGGTTGGAGATTATGCGCCATACCGTGACGGCGCAAATTCTGGCGCGCGCGGTGAAAAACCTGTATCCCGAAGCCAAGCTTGCCATTGGCCCGACGATTGAAAACGGATTTTATTACGATATTGAGTTTAAAGAACCGCTTTCTTCAGAAGATCTGGAAAAGATCGAAAAGGAGATGCGCAAGATTAAAGAGACTAATGCGCCGATTGTAAAATCCCTGCACACCAGGCAAGAGGCCATTAGCGCCTTCAAAGAGCGCGGTGAGGACTACAAGGTCGATATTATCGAGCGCGCCGATCAAGATGCGGATTTCCAACTTTATACGCAGGGCGAGAGCGGATTTATCGATTTATGCCGCGGCCCGCATTTGCCGAGCCTGAAACAAGTTGGTGTGTTTAAATTGATGAATTTGGCCGGAGCGTACTGGCGCGGTGATAGCTCGAAACAAATGCTGACCCGGATTTACGGCACGGCGTGGCGTAATCAGAAAGAACTGGATGCATATTTGCTCCAGCTTGAAGAAGCCGAGAAGCGCGATCACCGTAAACTGGGCGCCGAGATGGATTTGTTCCATTTTCAGCAAGAAGCGCAAGGCTCTGTCTTTTGGCACCCCAAGGGCTTTACCATTTATAACCAGCTGGAAGCCTATATCCGCC
>CAXBAL010000115.1:0-7016 GCA_963973475.1 uncultured Micavibrio sp. | reverse complement strand
TTCGAAAATCGTGCTCTCGTCACCATAACCAAGATTGCACAGGAAATTAACCACATAATTATCATCAGGGAAAAACTCTTCCTTCACCCCGTCCTTGTCAAAACCAGACATTGGTCCGCAATCCAAACCTAAAGCGCGGGCGGCCAGAATAAAATACCCGCCTTGCAAAGTGCCGTTACGATTGGCCGTCTCCAATATATTCTTAGCATCACCCACAAACCAGCTCTTAGCATCAGTATGGGGGAATAATCTAGGCAAATGCTCATAAAACTCCATATCATAGGCAATAATGGCAACAGCGGGCGCTTTTAGAGTCTTCTCCTGATTAGCCTCCATCAAATAAGGCTTCAGGCGCTCCTTTGCTTCTTTCGACTTCACAAATTTAACCCGCATCGGCAGGCAGTTTGCACTGGTTGGCCCCCACTTCATAAGGTCAAACACCTCTTTCAACAAGTCATCAGGCACGTCTTTATCAAGCCAACCATTATAGGTGCGCGCTTTACGGAACAAAATGTCCTTATCTTGCTCGGTTATTGATTTATTATCGCTCATGCCTGATCTCCTGAAATTATATAACTGTACATAACCTAATTTAACCTGACCAAAGTGCAACATAAAGATTGAAATATTCCGTCCTACATCCATTTTTATATATGTTTCACCGCGATAATACGTTAAGACATGTATATTATGAGAACATTCGGCATTGTGATTGTCGCCTTGATCCTGTCAGGGCTTGTACTTGCGCATACCGCTCAAACGAGCGCGCAACAGGGCGCAGCATTATCAACAGACAAAGCCCACAGCGCAGTCATTCTAACTTACCACCGCATAGATGAAGACAATTATCCCGCAACAAGCCTGCGTCTGGATGATTTTGAAGCACATCTGAAAGAGTTGGAGCACGGCGGATACAACATTATCCCCCTATCACGTCTTATTACGGCCCTGAAGAATAACGGAACCTTGCCGGAAAAAAGCGTTGTCATTACATTTGAAGGAGGGTATCAATCCGCCTATCGCAAAGCCATGCCGCTCCTGCTTAGTAAAAAAATTCCTTTCACTGTCTTTTACGCCAGCCGCAATTCACAAGACGACTTCGAGCAATTTATGGGATGGGAAGCCCTAAAGTCTCTCGCTCGCTATAACTTTGTTGAATTTGGTATATTGCCTAGTGTCTATGCCCGTATCAGCGAGTTTTCAAAGGCAGAGAATAAACGTTTGCTCAACAATGCCCGCCTATCCTATCGCGAGCATTTCGGAAACGAGCCGCAATATTTTTCCTATCCGTTCGGCGAATATTCATCAGATTATAAAAACTTTATTGAAACACAAGGGTTTGAAGCCGCCTTCGGCCTGCAATCAGGCGTTCCTTATGCGGGTATGGATTTTTATAATGTACCGCGCTTCACCATGACAGAAGGCTTTGGGGATATCGACCGCTTTCGCACAATTGCAAATGCCCTGCCCGTTCCAGCGTATGATATAGAGCCGGAAGATCACGCTCTTGATGTGGCCGCGCCATTATTCGGCTTTTCCGTACCGCAGGAAAATGCTGACATATTGCAAAAGATGCAGTGCTTCATTTCCGGTCAGGGAGAGGCCCTTTTGAATATCATCGGAGAAAACCGCCTTGAAATCCGGCCACAAAATCCACTAGATGATGAACGCGTCCGTATCAATTGTACCGCCAATACCGGCAGCCTGGAAGATCCCAAATGGCATTGGTTCGGTATGCTTTATACGCTTGATCCAATCACAAATAACAATGATGGCCGCCCCCCCCAAAAACTTCCAGACAAGAATTAAAGGCGCCTGTTTCTAATATTCAACAGGACGTACTTCTTCGACCTCGGGTATAAAATGCTTCAGCATATTTTCTATGCCCGACTTTAAAGTCGCGGTGGAACTGGGGCACCCCGCACAGGCGCCTTGCATACGCAAGAAAACTATTCCATCTGTGAAGTTTTCAAAAACAATGTCCCCGCCATCCATGGCCACAGCCGGACGCACACGGGTTTCGAGCAATTCTTTGATTTGCGCAACAATCTCGTCATCATCTTCATGCGCATCGCCAGCACCGGCTGCTTGCTTGGCGCTTTCGCTCACAATCGGCTGACCGGTCGACAAATGCTCCATCAACATCGCCATCACCATAGATTTCAGCATGATCCAATCAGTATCGTCATCCTTGGTCACCGAGACGAAATCATGGCCGAAGAAAACACCGCGAACACCTTGCAAAGTAAACAAACGCTGCGCCAAAGGGGCTTCACTGGCAGCTTCTAACGTCTGGAAGTCCATCGTGCCCTTTTCCAGTATTGTTTGGCCGGGCAAAAATTTAACCGTCGCCGGGTTTGGGGTCGCTTCTGTTTGTATGAACATCTCTTATCTTACTGTTTATGAGTTAAAGGCGGCATCTTTGCCCACCTTAGAATATATTATCAATTTCCGACATTTCCAGATGTCCGGGCACAACAGTTAAAGGCACGCGCAATAACCCAAGGCCTTTACCGGAAAAATGTGCAACCAATGGGCCTGGCGAGCCTTGGGTATCACCGCCCAATATCAGCATCTTGATCGTGCGGTCCTCATTGATCAGCGAGACTAAAGTCTCAGCCTTACCGCCCTGCAAGATGTAAAATGCAGGATTTTTCCCGGTAATCTCGCGCACCGTAATGGCGACATCAAACAAATATTGCTCCGCCTCTTTACGCATTTCCTCGCGCATGCGCTCCTCGATGTTACCCCAATGCTGAAACCCCTGTTCCTCCATAATGTAAACAAGCCCAATATGCGCACCGCTATAATCAGCAAGGCGAGAGGCATAACGAAGCGCCTTTGCAAACTCCTCGGATTTATCGGCCACTAACAAAAACACACCATCATCAGGCTTAATTCTTGGGGGCATATTTTTATCAGTAATATCGGCTGTGCTCATATCACTCTCCTTTACACTGGCCTATTGGTTCCGGATAACATTGATAGCCCATCCGGCAAATACGGCGATAAACACACAAATCAAACCGTAATAAAATGATCTCTGCATGGCAAATTCATATATTTGCGCATTTAAGCCCACCGGCGCAACCGTAAGGTTTGTTGCACTGCGGTCAATCAATTTACCGGCCCTAAACAGTAATGTTTCAATGACATACTCTCCCGTGGGGACATTGGCGGGCAGATAAAGCGTTGTTCGGAAAAAGTTATCGCTTAAAAATTCAATGCCTTTTGCCTCCAGAGGAAAAAGATGCTGCATTTGTTTATTACGGATCAGGGCTTCTTGAAAACTACGTACACGCTCGCGGTCAGGAACGGCATCTTCAGGCTCGAAAACCAGCGTGGCCAACCCGACCCCATTATCACGGAGCATTATTTCCTCGGCCTCATTAAAACCAAATTGCTTGCTGATCGCATAATCATAATACGCGGGAACATCTTGAAAACTCATATATTCTGTATTCATCCAAATACCCAGCATACGGTTTTTCTTGCGCACGGTCATTTCTTTCTCAGGGCCGCGAATAACAACCGCGACGTCGCCCGGACGTTCTTTAACACCGAAAAGATGAAGGTTAGCGCCATTAAAACCAGTTGTAATATCGACATGATCCGAGGCCAGATCAATCGTCAGATTTTTCTGCGCTATTGCGTAGCCGCTAACAAAAATGGCAAGCGCAAAACAAAAGATCCCAAGCGCAGCTAAATTTATACGCTTCTTCATCACATCACCACCGTAGAAAAAAGCTCCAGCGGCTCGACAAGCAATTCATAGGCCAGTCTGGCGCTAACGGCCAGTATCAAAATCGCCAAAATAGTACGGGCATGGTTGGGTTTAATCACGCGGGCAAAGTTTATACCGAATTGTGAGCCGATCACACCGCCCACAATCAGTATAAGACCAAGCATAATATCAACTGTATTATTAAACGTGGCATGCATCATTGTCGCCGCCGCTGTAGTAAAGATAATCTGGAACAAAGACGTTCCAACAGCCAGAATTGTTGGCATACCAAGAATATAAATCATCGCGGGCACTAAAAGGAACCCGCCCCCAATTCCTAGTATAGAGGCCAGAATACCGCCAACAAAACCAATACCAATAGGCACAAGCGCACTGATATAGAGTTTAGAGCGCGGGAAGCGCATTTTATAAGGCAAGCGGGCAATGAATGGATTGACCCTGAGCGCATTAAAATCTGATTTTACCGTCTTTTTCTTAAACGATGAAAAAATACTATCCGATAACATCATAAGACCGATAGAGCTCAAAAGAACTACGTAGAGCATAGAAACAGCAAAATCAATTTGGCCGATATATTCCAGTAAACGGAAAATCATAATTCCGATGAAGGAGCCAAAAACACCCCCGATTAGCATCATGCCACCAATTTTTAAATCAACATTACCGCGTTTAAAATGGCCAATTGTGCCGGACACACCAGAGGCCACCAATTGATTTGCCTGCGTACCGACAGCCACAGTAGGAGGGATGCCTAGAAATATAAGAAACGGTGTGGTTAAAAATCCGCCTCCGACACCAAATACACCGGAGAGGAAACCCACGATAGCCCCCAACAGGAAAATTGTTTCCGCTGGTACAGAAATCTCCGCTATCGGTAAATAAATCTGCATAATCTTTATATCATTCAGGCTCGTGAAATCGTTGGAAGCACAATGCCCGAATGCATGGAAACATGCAAGAATTACAGGTCACTAATAAACAGCAAAAAAAACGCCCCGCTATTAAAGCGAGGCGTTTTAAAATACCTGCTATATGATTTTACTTAATAGACACTTACATCAATATCACGCGCGCCGCGGATACGAAGATGTCCTTCATAGTAATTGCGATAAAAACCGTTTTTGGCTTGATGTATTTCCTTGCGAAAATCAACCGACTTCACAAGACTTAAGAAAGAATTGTGCCAAACGTGATAGCTCTGCGCCTGCGCGGAGCACTCCACGATATAGGCCTTATTGTTATATAAAGAGACAAACATCAAAGCGCGCTTATCCATTTTCGGGCCTAACGAGGTTGTATAGCTGGCCTCGGCATAGCTGCCGAAACCACGCCCCATTCCTGCATCCTGATAGACCTTATGTAGATCGACATTCTCATACTCGCCCAAATACTCTTCCCAGAAATTGCGGTTATAATTTATCCGCGCCACTTGTGATGCCAGATATTCAGGATAAACGGCAAAGCGTTTGTCTTCACGCACGCGAAGGCGGCAATTGGCATGGTTGTTCTCACCAGGCGCTGCGACTGTATAAATATCATCGGGGCGCTGATTATGACGCACATCCCATCGGTCAGGATAAGTAAAAGACATATGTGTCTCCGCATCCTCCCAATAAAATATTTCGGCCTTGGCTGGCGCATGCAATACCGCCGCGCCTAATAGCAGAACTGAAAGTGATAAAATGAATTTTGAATGTTTAATCATGGCTGGTATCAATCCGAATGTGTTAATTAATTATGACGCATTTGGAACAATGATGCCAGTATAAATCTAATGAATGGTTAAGATGCGCGCCAGAACCCCATTATACCCTCAACTTCAGCATGAACGCCGTGTGCGATCTGGTTGGCTTTTTCATTGCCGGCTGCAAGAATCGTATCAATCTCTGAAGGGTCAGCCATCAACGCGCTCATACGCTCCGTAATCGGCGCCAAATGCGCCACAGCCACATCAATCAAGGCCGGTTTAAAATCGCCAAAGCCCTTACCCGCAAATTGATTCAATACCTCTTCATTGCTTATCCCGGCCAGCGCGGCATATAAATTCACGAGATTTTTAGCTTCCGCGCGCCCTTCCAGCCCCGCAAGTGTTTCCGGCAAGACATCGGCGTCCGATTTCGCCTTTTTAATTTTCTTGGCAATCATATCGGCATCATCGGTGAAATTGATACGGCTCAAATCACTCTCCGCTGACTTGCTCATCTTCTGCGTACCATCACGCAGCGACATTACCCGCGTTGCCGGCCCTGTAATATACGGCTCGGGCTGGGGGAAATACTCCACGCCGTATCGCGTATTAAACGTGCTGGCAATCTCGCGCGCCAGTTCCAGATGCTGCTTTTGATCTTCCCCGACAGGAACGTGGGTGGCCTTATATATAAGTATATCCGCCGCCATCAAAACCGGATAGGCAAACAGCCCCAGGCCTGCGCGCTCCTTATGCTTGCCCGCCTTGTCCTTGAACTGGGTCATGCGCTCCAGCTTGCCCATCTGCGACATCGTAGCCAAAAGCCACATCAACTGCGAATGCGCGGGAACGGCTGATTGCACAAACAAAGTCGATTTCTTTGGGTCAATTCCGGCAGCAATATACGCCGCGGCGATCTCACGCGTGGCATTGGCTAAACTATCACGGTCATACGCCACCGTAATCGCATGCAGATCAACTACGCCGTAAAGACACTCCGCGCCCTCGTCTTGTAAAGCAACAAAGTTCTTAAGCGCACCCAGATAATTTCCCACGTGCAAATGGCTGGTGGGTTGCATACAGGATAGTATTCTTTTCATAGTCGTCTTGCTCTTCGCTTCAAATTAGATTCCGGAAAAACTGTTAGCACGAAAGTGCGGGCGTGTTAAGCCTCTTTAGCCTTTCGTGCGGGCAAAGACTTTTCTAAGCATGGACGGCTTTATGACACCGGAAATAAACACAAATCCACCATAAATAACTATACCGCTTACCACTATAATCATAAGCACGGCAATGCGGCTTGTTATATAATCAGGCAACACTTGCCCCAGCCCAAAAACAACAGCAGCCATAAGCACGCTGCCCAACGCAATTTTCAGCCCGTTTCGTTTAAACCGCGCATCAAAACTCACAACATCGCTGGTCTTTAGTGCCCGCAAATGCAAAACCAGCTGTAGCCAGCCTGTTAAACCCGTGGCCAGTGCAATTCCCGCCACGCCCATTTGAAAAATCAGCACAACGCTCAACGCAATATTACAAACCGTCCCTATAATAGAGATGCGCACAGGCGTCACCGTATCCTGC
>CAXBAL010000114.1:0-7026 GCA_963973475.1 uncultured Micavibrio sp. | reverse complement strand
GCAATCCCCGATAATAGAGGCGCGCAAATGTCCCACATGCATAGGTTTCGCAATATTCGGCCCGCCGTAATCCAGCACCACCGTATCGGCGGGATAGGCCTCCACACCAAGGCGCTCATCCTGTGCGCTTTCGGCTGTATGCTTGGCTATAAAGGCATCAGTAACATTAATATTGATAAATCCGGGCCCTGCAATTTCCAGTTTGTCGATGCCCTCTACCCCCTCAAGCGCACCCAAAATTACGCCCGCAACCTCGCGCGGATTCTTCTTCGCCTGCTTTGCCGCGGCCATCGCGCCATTGCATTGAAACTGGCACAAATCTGGGCGATCAGAAACACGTACAGCGCCCAAATCCGCGGGCAACCCCTGCGCTACAAAAGCCGTACCCAAAATTTTCGATAATTGCGAAGCCAAAGAGCTCATAACTTACTACCTTTTTTGCGCTATAAATTTGACAGTATTGTGTTCTCACACTTCCGCGCTTGGCGCAAGTGTCTAAAGAAAACGAGACATGGATTACAATCTTTAAGCGTCGACGTTACGCACTTTCAGGGCGTTGTCCTGAATGAATTCACGGCGCGGCTCCACCACATCGCCCATCAGGGTCGAAAATATCTCGTCCGCTTTAATGGCATCGGCAACGCGTACCTGCAAGAGCGTACGCACATTCGGATCCAGCGTGGTTTCCCAAAGCTGCTCCGGATTCATTTCCCCGAGACCTTTATAGCGCTGGATAGCCAAACCCTTACGGCCATATTCCTGCACCTTATCATAAAGCGCGGCAGGTCCGTTAATGCGGGTAATCAGCTTATCACCATCATACAGCTTTACCGGCCCCTCAAAAGTTTCTTTTAGCCACGCAACTGCATTGTGCAAGCGGCGTGCATCGGGGGAGCGTACGCGTTCAATAGACAGGCGTATGTTATCCTTAACACCACGAAGCGTACGGGTAAGCGTATACCCGCCCACGGCTGTAAACTCGCCCTGCCAGCCCTTTTCATTGCTGGCGGCAAGGTTATTCAAACGTTCCGCAATCTCATTGGCGTACGCCTCGCCTTTGGACGCGTCATCAAAAATTTCGTCATTGAGCGCGCCTGCAATGGCGGCCTGTTCAACGATGCGGCGATTGCCGGACTTTTGCTGAAGCGAGTTAATCGAGTTACGGATTTTACGGCATTGGATCAGCGTTTCACGCAAATCATTACCGACGCGCTTCGATCCATCGGCCTCGACCAAAGATAAATCCGGCAAAGACACATCAATCAGATAATCTTCCAGCGATTTCTCATCTTTCAGATAAACCTCGCCGGACTTCCCGCGCTTCACCTTGAACAAAGGCGGCTGGGCGATATACAAGAATCCGCGCTCAATCACCTCTGGCATGTAACGGAAAAAGAACGTCAGCAGCAGCGTGCGAATATGCGCACCGTCAACGTCCGCATCGGTCATGATAACGATTTTATGATAGCGCGCTTTTTCGATGTTGAACTCGTCAGGCCCGATAGAGGTGCCGAGCGCCGTAATCAGCGTTCCCACCTGCTCGGAATTGAGCATTTTATCAAAGCGCGCACGTTCCACATTCAAAATCTTACCGCGCAGCGGTAAAATCGCCTGATTATAACGATCACGCGCCTGTTTGGCCGAACCACCCGCGGAATCTCCCTCCACGATGAACAGCTCGGACACAGACGGGTCTTTCGATTGGCAATCGGCCAGTTTCCCCGGCAAATTCGAAACATCCATCACCCCTTTGCGGCGCGTCAATTCACGTGCGCGGCGGGCGGCCTCACGGGCACTGGCGGCCTCGATAATCTTGGCAACAATCTGTTTTCCCTCGGCGGGGTGCTCTTCCAACCATGTGCCAAAATGCTCGGCCACGGCGGATTCCACCACGGGACGGACTTCGGATGACACCAGTTTATCTTTGGTCTGGGACGAGAATTTCGGATCAGGCACCTTAACGGACAATACGCATGTTAAACCCTCGCGCATATCCTCACCGGTCAGTTTGACCTTTTCCTTCTTCATCAGGCCGCGCTCTTCGGCATATTTGGTCAGCGCGCGCGTCAATGCACCGCGGAAACCCGCCAAATGTGTCCCGCCATCACGCTGCGGAATATTATTTGTGAAACACAGCATGGTCTCGTGATAGGCATCCGTCCACTCCATGGCGGCTTCTACCGTAATACCAGCCGTCTCGTCATACGCGCTGATACCAACGGCAGGCTTGAAAATAGGCTTTTTCGAGCGATCAAGATAGGCCACAAAGCTCTCAATCCCGCCTTCGAAATGCAAATGGCTTTCCAGATATTCCGATGGGTCTTCAGGGCGGTGATCGGATAGATAGATATTCACGCCGGAATTTAGGAAAGCCAATTCCCGCAAGCGGTCTTCCAGCGTTTTAAAATCAAAATCAGTCATGGTGAAGGTCTCGGCGGATGGCAGGAACGTCACCGACGTCCCGTTACGCTCACCTGGCTCCAAATCACGAACAGGCTTCAAATCTTCACCCGCATCACCGTGCTTGAAACGCATCGTCCATTCCTTGCCTTCACGGCGAATGGTCAAATCCAGATATTCCGACAGGGCGTTCACAACAGAAACACCCACCCCGTGCAAACCGCCGGAAACCTTATAGGAATTCTGGTCGAATTTACCACCGGCATGCAGCTGGGTCATAATCACCTGGGCGGCGGAGACTTTTTCCTCTTCATGCTCATCAACAGGAATACCGAGCCCGTTATCTTTTACAGTCACCGAACCTTCGGCGTTTATGATGACATCAATACGGTCACAATGCCCCGCCAACGATTCATCAATCGCGTTATCGACAACCTCGTACACCATGTGGTGCAAACCTGTACCGTCATCGGTATCGCCAATATACATTCCCGGGCGCTTGCGCACAGCCTCAAGCCCGCGCAGAACCTTAATAGAACTCGCGCCATAATCGCCGCCTTCTTTGACCACTTCATCGGTAGGTGCTGTATTTTCAGCCATGATTCGTATCTACTCTCTTTTTACTCTGCACATTCCCTTGGAAACCGCAGATTTCTCTAATTTTTATCAACTGTTTTTATACCACATGCCCTCCCGCAGGCCTAGCGAAATGGGGCAAATAATCCATGTTTTCCAACGCTTTTATAAAATAATGATTGGCAGAATTTTTCCCCTGCTCTAAAAGAGGATCATGAGCAGCGCATTCGACAAAATAGCCCCCCTGATCCGTCCGCATTTCCTGAAAATGCAGGGCTACGTATCCGCCGGCATGCTGGCCGGAAAGGATGAGGAACGCATTTTCCTGAACGCCAACGAAAACCCCTACGAATTACCGGGGCTTGAGCGCTATAACCGCTACCCCGAGCCGCAGCCGCCAAGATTGCTGGCCGCCATGGCCAATTTATACGGCGTTGCGCCCGAACACCTCACTATCACCCGCGGCGCGGACGAGGCCATCAAGCTCCTCACGCAAATCACGATAGAGCCCTTTGCCGAAGACCTCCTCATCAATCCGCCGACATTTGGTATCTACAAGGTCGACGCCGATATCATGCCCGCGCGCAAAGTTATCTCTGTACCGCTCCTCAATTCCGGCGGCACGTTCCATCTGGATGTGGACGGCATCAAGGCCGCGCTGGATAATCCCGAGAACAAAATCAAACTGCTGTTCCTGACCAGCCCGAACAACCCCACGGGCAATAACCTATCCCCCGCCGACATCACCGCCGTGATCGAATACGCGGCAGGAAAATGCATCGTGGTGCTGGATGAAACCTACGCCGAATTCACAGACCAACCCAGCTTCACCAGCCAGATCGGCAACTACCCGCATCTGGTCATCCTGCGCACGCTTTCGAAATCCTACTCACTGGCAGGCATGCGCATCGGCTGCGCGATCTCGTCCGTGCCTGAAATGATGCAGATCATGCGCACCAAGGTCATGGAAACATACCCGATTGCCCGCGGCTCCAGCGAGGCGGCGCTTAAGGTCCTTCAACCAGAAATCCTGAATATCGCCCGCGAGAATATCCAAAAAATCATTGCCGAGCGCAAGCGCATGAGCGCATTTCTGGAAACACAAAGCGAAATCACCCATGTCTACCCGTCAGACGCCAATTTCCTGCTGGTGCAAATGAACAAGGCGCGTGAATTTTACGAATTTGCCCTTTCAAAAGGCATCATCCTGCGTGACATGTCCTCCGCCCAAGGCACGGAAAACTGTATCCGCCTGACAATCGGCACACCGGAACAAAACGATCTTGTTATGGGATTGGTAAAAGAATTCTTCAAGACAGCGGAATAATCGCCGCCTCAGCCACCTTGAAAAACTGCGCCTTGCCCTGAATGGCACGGAACAGGCTCTCTTCGGTCCCCGTTAACCAGACCTGCCCGCCCAGCTCCTGCAAAATTTCATACAGCGCGCCCCTGCGCCCTTCATCCAAATGCGCGGCGACCTCATCCAGCAGCAAGATCGGCGGCGCCCCGCGCTCCGCCCCAATCAGACGCGCATGCGCCAACACCATCCCGATCAAAAGCGCCTTTTGCTCGCCGGTTGAACATTGATCGGCGGGCATTTGCTTTTCCGCCATATGCACAATTAAATCTCCCTTATGCGGCCCCGTCGCCGCGCCGCCTGTAATTGCATCGGTCGGGCGCGTTTGTTTGAGCTGATATTTAAACATATCCTCAACCTCCAATGCGGGGGCGGAGGTTAAAAGCTCCTCTATCGTCCCGCCGGCACGTATGCGCGCCAAGGGGAAATGCGCATGATCTTCCTTCTCGCAAGCCCGCTGCAACCGCGCGGTAAAATCCAGCCGCGCCGCGGCAATCGAAACCCCGGTTTCGGCCATTTGCGCCTCCAGCCCATCCAGCCAAGCCGGATCGGCGCGCCCTTCCTTCAGCAATCTCGAGCGCTGCCCCATCGCATTTTCATACCGCGTTACCCGTCCAGAATGCCCGGGATAAAACGCAAAGACCATACGGTCCAAAAACCGCCTCCGCTCACGGCTGGACTCCATAAACAAACGGTCCATTTGCGGCGTCAGCCAGATACAGGCCAGATAATCGGCCAAGGCATTTTGCCCCTTGGCATTCACCCCGTTAATCCGCACGAGGCGCTTATCGCTTTGCCCCTCAACGCCCGTGCCAATACGCGTCTCACCGCCGACGCCCTGCACGGAGGCGGCCACCGCCCAATTGTTCACGCCTTCATCATTTTTCTGAATATCGCTGGTGCGCGCCGTGCGCAACCCCCGCCCGGGGGAAAGCAGCGAGACAGCCTCCAGCACATTGGTCTTCCCCGCCCCGTTCGCACCGGATAGCACAATCAAGCCGGACGACAAATCATCCAGCCGCGCCGAATCATAGCAGCGAAAATTCGAAAGCTTGAGTGAGGAAATAAAAGACATAGAGTATTTCTAGTGCATACAGATTTAGATTTCTAGCGAAACATCACCGTTTCCAGCGCTTTGCACAACATGCGGGGCAGTTTTTGGCGACCTTGATATATGCTGCTTTAACGCCTTGGCCGCGAAATTCGGGCTAAAATACTCAATCGCTTCCACATACAGCTCTATAGCGCGGCGCGCAGGATCGTGGGGAATATCTTGATCATCCAGAACATCCTTGGCGGCGCAATAACAGACAAAAGCACTCGGCATACGCGCGTCCGTATCCAATACCCCCATCAGGCGAAGATTGGCCGTTTTATAAGCGTCAACCACCGCCGCGCCGGGGTTCTCCTGCGACAGCAAAGTCCGATCATCTAACAAAAGTGCGGTCGCGTGCCCATATATTGAATCCGGATAAGGGAGCTCTATCCCCTTTTTTGTAATCTCTACCGCCTCCACAATCGGCGATACCGCGCGTGCCAGAATAATCTCGCGCACCGTTCTATCAAAAACGGCCGGATCGCTCACTTTTTGAAACGCAATAAAGGGCATGGCATCGCAAAAAGATTCAATTTCGACATATTGCGCGGGTTTTGAGGCCTCGGTTGGGTCCATATCAAAATGGGATATTTCGTGCCCCAAAGTCATCGCCTTGGCCAAACGCGGGCACCCCTCAAGCCGTTCAATGATACGCCCCGGTAGACCGGACATATCGGACATATCATGCAAATAGGCTGCGCGATCCGTTTTTATATTCGACAGCAAAATATAATTGGTTTCCTGATCCGCATTGGCCGAGCGGCTGGACGACATAATGGCAGAGGCCGGCATTTCATCTGAGAAAAAATCCGAAAGCATACTAATACTGTGATGCGCGCTGAAAGATAGCAGGCCTTTCAAATCATGCTCATACACCCGCACAGGAGAATCTATAATGGTATGAAAAACCTCGGGTGCATATCCCAATTCGGCAAAAACCTCCTCGGAACTGCGCGTTGACTTTTCTTGCGGGAAAACACGGCGCAAAAAAGGCACAGCCGCCGCGAAAACTTTTTGCCCAAACGGATGCGCCGCAGCACACAACGCCGCGTCATAAAATAAATCGTGCAGTCTCTCGCCTCTTTTCATGAGGAAGAGTATACAATATTAATTTTCTTATGTAAATAAATAGAACCGCTGGACATAATAGGAATTTAATCATATAATGCATGTATGATTTTCAGTGTCGTTCACCGTCATTCCCTGAATTCATTTTATGAATGCTAAGGGAATCCAAAAACGCCCCTTACTGGATCACCGTAGAATTCTACGAATTTAGGCGATAACGAGCAATTAAAGCGGACGGCATCAAACTAAAAGAAACCCTGTAAAAATCAAGGAGACGCCCCCACCCCTATAAAAAAGACAAACGAACTGAAGAACTCGAAAACGCATTTAAAAACAGGTGCTTATAAGAAAAAACCGACAGGACACCCCACCGGTTTTCTAGAAAATCCTTAAAAGACTAACGTCTTAAACGCGCAGCGGCATCAAAACATACAGCGAGCTTGGATCGCCATTATCCTGAATAATGGTCGGGCTAGCGGGGTCGGCCAAGGTCAAGCGGCACCCCTCCCCCTCGATCTGGGAGGTAATA
>CAXBAL010000113.1:0-7035 GCA_963973475.1 uncultured Micavibrio sp. | reverse complement strand
CATTACAAGATAATGTATAGAAGCGTCCATTTGTGCCAAAGACCAAGAGCTTATCAGTCGTTTGCGCCTCTATAACAAACCTGGCCCTATCACCGTCTTTATATTTAACATCTTCGACTTTCTGGCCGTGGCCTTTCATCGCCTTGATCCAGCCCTTATCCGAACAAATAATTGTAACCGGCTCACGCTCTATCATGGCTGCATCAAGGTCAATGGACATTGGCTTTGGCGGCACGCCAATTACAGTGCGGCGCGCACCTAATGTTGTGTCTTGCCCGAATTCTTTTTTAATTGCAGCAATCTGCTTTTTGATACGGGTCCATTGACGGCTCTCAGAGTTAATTAATTTTTGCAGCTCGTCGCGTTCCTCAGAAAGCTTATCATGCTCCCCCTTGATTTCCATTTCTTCAAGTTTGTGCAAACGTCGCAAACGCAAATTCAGAACAGCTTCTGCCTGATTATCTGTCAATTTGAATGTCTCAATGAGCTTCATTTTCGGCTCATCTTCGAAGCGGATGATCCGTATGACCTCGTCAATATTCATATAGACAATCAGATAGCCTTCCAGAACCTCGATACGTGCCAAAACCTTTTCCAAGCGATGGCCGGAGCGGCGGACAAGCACTTCTTTTTGATGCTCCATCCAGGCTTGCAACACCTCTTTAAGGCTCATCACCCGCGGGGTAATACCACCATCCAAAACATTCATGTTCATGTTGAACCTGTTTTCCAGATCGGAACTGCGGAACAAAGCCTCCATCAGAACTTCCGGCTCGACATTGCGGTTCTTGGGCACCAGCACCAAGCGTACATCTTCTGCCGATTCATCGCGGACATCATCCAATAGCGGCAGTTTTTTATCATTTATTAAATCAGCTATACGCTCTATCAATTTTGATTTTTGTACCTGATAAGGGATTTCAGTGACAACAATCTGGTACTGCCCCTGTTTTAATTCTTCCTTTACCCATTTGGCACGCACGCGAAATGCGCCTTTCCCGGTTCGGTAGGCTTCAATCACATCTTTGTGATCTTCGACCAGCGTCCCACCAGTCGGAAAATCCGGGCCTCGCACAATCTGTGCAATTTCCTCATCACTGGCATCTTTCTCTAGCATGAGTTCCATGGCTTCACAAAGCTCTCCTGCATTATGCGGAGGAATATTAGTTGCCATCCCGACAGCAATCCCGGACGAGCCATTGGCCAGCAAATTCGGAAAACCGCCAGGCAGGACTACTGGCTCGTTCTCGGACCCGTCATAGGTCGGGCGAAAATCAACGGCATTCTCTTCTATACCTTCCAGCAAAAGTAGCGCAACACGCGTTAAACGCGCCTCGGTATACCGCATTGCGGCGGCATTATCACCATCAATGTTACCGAAATTTCCCTGTCCGTCCACGAGCGGGTAGCGTTGTGCAAAGTCCTGTGCCAAGCGCACCATGGCATCATAGACCGCCGTATCGCCGTGCGGGTGAAATTTACCGATAACATCACCGACGACGCGGGCAGATTTTTTCGGCGGGCTGTCGGGGTTCAGCTTGAGTTGATACATCGCGTACATCAAACGGCGGTGCACTGGTTTCATACCATCGCGCACATCGGGCAGCGAGCGGCTCATAATTGTCGATAAGGCATAAGACAAATACCGCTCGGATAAAATCTCGCTGAACGGCTGGTTAATAATCTTGTTTTCTGCGGTCATGTCTTGAGTCATAGGTCTTTAAATAACGGGCAAAGGCGCGCTATGCAAGCGTTATCAGTGTCTCACCCCAAAGAAAGCTGTGATTAAACTGTTAAGCTAACCACCGCGCATACGGTTATAAAATCGCAGCCGCGCTTCGGGAACCCCTTTCGTATGATGCGTAAAGGCCCAATGTTCCAAAAAATATCCTGTTAATTCCAAGCCCAGCAAAATATCGGCCACATCATTTTCAGGCTCCACACCATTCGGTTTTAGAAATTCTGGAAGTAACAACAACTTGTCTTTATAGGGCTCTCCAGCTTCCAGGCTAACCGCTCGGCCTGTTTTAGGGGAAACATATGCTAAATATCCATTATCCCCACCCCCCGCACAAGTTTTTAAATCGAGCGAAAAGCCAAGTTCTTTCAAAAAAGCAATCTCCCACATAACATAGGCTGCGGACCATATCTCAAGATCAAGCGCATCAAATAAGGCAATCAGTCCGTAATATAGACCGGGATGCCCTTCCCGCTCCGGCAATGCTTCATCACAAAGCGCACAAGCCGATTGCAAGGCAGCGAGCTTTTTTGCATTGCCCATATATAAAGGTCCATAACTTTTCAACGGCTCTAAGGCGTATGATCCCAAATTATCACTAATCCTTGCCTGCCAATGCACGTCCACGAGATTGCCCGGCTCCACAACCCCGCGCATCTTGGACGAACGAATGCCGCGGACATAGCCGGCATGGCGCCCGTTATTCTTGGTAAGTAGTGAAACTATACCGCCATTCTCTCCATGCCCTTTAATAGAGAGCACAACACCTTGATCTTCCCATCTTTCCATGCATATACATTAATGTGAGAGTAAGGAGAAAGCCAGCTATGGCAGATGCTCTTACACAATATATTGAAAACCAACAAGGATACTTCATGAAAAAAGTAGGCGTAGCGGGAATTGGCGCGATTGGTGCCGCTGTTTGTAAAGCATTGAACGAGGGCATAGAAGGCTATGAGCTCACAGCAATCTCGGATATCCAAGATAGGCCGGAATGGAATGTTCCAAACATAACTTTCAAAGAAATGGCACAAAAATGTGACCTCATAATTGAGTGCTTACCGCCGCAAATCGTACCCAAATTATGTGACCCGGTATTAAAGCATGGAAAGGAACTGATGATCATCTCTTCCTGCGCTCTTTTGCTCTATCCGGATATATTAAAAAGCCATGCCTTATCCACAAGTCGCATTATTGTGCCATCTGGTGCGCTAATAGGACTAGATGGCGTCAACGCCCTAAAGCTAATGGGTATTATTTCTGCCAAAATCGTCTCAACTAAACCACCAATGGGGTTTTCCACAGCCCCCCATGTGGATAAAAACAATATTAATCTAGCGGCAATCAAAGAAAAAACACTCTTGTTTTCAGGCAACGCTCTGGAGGCATCTAACGGCTTCCCCGCCAACGTGAACGTGGCGGCTACATTGAGCTTTGCAGGCATTGGTGCAGAAAATACGATTGTTGAGATCTGGGCAGACCCCCAAACAGAGTTCAATTCCCACGAAATCGTTGTCGAGAGTGCCTTTAGCAAGATCAGTGCAAAAGTGCAAAACCGTCCCGACCCAGCCAATCCCAAGACAAGTGTGCTCGCTGCACAAAGCATCATTGCTACCCTACGTGGGTTCACGGAAGAATTTGTGATACTATAGATAAATTAAATTTAGAAAGAAAAGCCATGATTATAGCCAGACATTTTTATATGATCCGCCACGGAGAAACAGAAGCGAATGCCGCAAAAATTATGGCGGGCTCTATGGATACCCCCCTAACATGCAATGGCATTTCACAAGCAAAAGAAGCAGCCCAAATTGTTCAGGCACTTAATATTAAACCCAAAACAATCATCCATAGCAATTTATCACGGGCTCGGGATACGGCGAACCATATAAATGATGTTCTAAAGGTAAGTATGCACGAAGACCCTGACTTTGCTGAATTACACGCCGGTGACTGGGAAGGTGTACCATATGATGATTGCCGTGAATTACTTGTCAGTTGGGGAACGCCTCCCAATGGCGAGAGTTTTGATGACTTCTGCGAAAGATTAAAGCGTGGTAAAAACACGCATTTGCAAAAACATAACGGCCCCGCTCTGATTGTCACGGAGGGGTTTTTCGTGCTTTTGGAAAAATATACGGCATCAATACACTCGGTGTAAAAAACTGCCATCTTTATGAATTCGAACCCGCACCGGAATCAACTACATTTCCGTGGCGCGTATGGCAATATGATTTAAATGAGGACGGTATGATTGAACGAAATATTGCCTCTGTCTATCATGAGGCTGACGCCATCGAAATCGCATCATAGATTTTTAAAGCCTGCACAGTTTCTCTAACATCATGAACACGGAACATGCGTACACCCTGCGAGCGCGCCCAAAGCACGCTGGCTAGTGACCCTGGAAGACGCATAGATGCGTCTTCACCACATGAAAGCTCAGCAATAAAACGCTTGCGGGAGCTACCCAATAAAATTTCACAGCCTAAATCAAAAAATTTGCTTATATTTCTGTGCAGTAACACATTATGCTCAAGTGTCTTACCAAAGCCTATACCAAGATCAATTATAACGTTTTTTCTTTCGATACCCGCCGTCTCGCAGGCTTCTATCCGCTTATCCAGATAAGTATATACATCATCTACAACATTGTTATAAAAAGGTTTTTCTTGCATAGTAGATGGCTCGCCACGCTTATGCATAAGAATTACAGGAACTTGCGCCTTTGATACCATGCCCATACTTTGACTATCATGCTCTAAAGCACTGATATCATTAACCAGGCTCGCTCCGGCCTTCAATGCCGCCCGCATTGTTGCGGAATTACGTGTATCAATGGATAGACACGCACCGTGCCCTTTGAGACGCTCTATAACCGGCACGACCCTATCAATTTCCTCATTTATTTCAACTGGTTGTGCGCCGGGACGCGTGGATTCACCGCCAATATCTAGGATATGAGCCCCTTGCTGCAACAACATGACCCCATGCTCTACAGCTTTGTTTTCATTGATAAATTTACCTCCATCAGAGAAGCTATCGGGGGTTACATTGACTATCCCCATAATAAGAGGTTGTCTATGCGGGTCATGGATCAAATGTGCTACGCTCATGCCGCTGCACAGGCCGGATGTATATCATGGATATCAGGCAAAAGCGCCAATAACTCATCCGCAGTTTTCTGCAGCACCGGATGTCGCCACTGCGCATTGATCTCGCAAAGAGGAACTAAAACAAAACCGCGTTCATGCATACGGGGGTGCGGTATAAATATATCAGTGCTATGCACAATCTCTTCATTATAAGCAATCAAATCAAGATCGAGTACCCGTGCTTCATTGCGTTCCATGCGGATACGCCCGAAATCAGCCTCTATTGTATGGAGCAGATTCAATAGATCTACTGCACCACGCTTAGTGTGCACCATAATTACAGCATTGCGGTATAAAGGCTGGTCCGAAGCCGGAACAGGCTTTGTGACCCATATAGAAGATTTGGCTAAAATCTGGACACCGGCATTTTCCAGTGTCACCATAGCCATCTTCAATGTCTCTTCCGGAGAGCCGTAAGGACCCGCCAAATTGGCACCAAGTGCGATAAGTATCACGGTTTTGCATCCTGTTATTTACGAAAGATGCCTTTATAGCCTACCAACTACGTACTTTACCAGTGTCAACATGCACAAAATTGCTTTTGGGGTAATATCCAACGCCGCCAGCTTTCAGTTTTTTGGCAGTATCACGCAAGCGCTTTGTACTGTGGCCGGGCATTCTAATGTCCATGGCCTGCCCATACATATGGAAAGAATTCTTGGCTACACCCGTGCTGGCATTATTCAACATTGCGTTGGTTTTGGGGCTTCTATAACCGGAAAGCACCTCAACGGGGCCATCGACTTTTGTGCGCTCTTGGAGCACTTTAACAATGTCGAGAACGCGCGGGTCCATCGGGAAGACTTCATTGGTACGGAAATCACGGAGCACGTAGTTCATGCGGTCAAATGCCTCGGGCAAATACTTGTCCCCCACCCGGTATACACCGGAAAAGCTCTCACCCGTATGGGCATTACGGAACGAAATGCGCCACGAAGCGTAGTTACTTATAGCGTAGGCATTGCGGGATGGAAATAAAGGCATCAAAGCCCCTAATGTTCCAACCAATCCCAGCTTTAAAATGTCGCGACGTTCAATCTTGTTCAAATCATCAATAAATGTTTGATCTTGCAAGGTTTCAAGCATGTAAGGTCTCTTATGTTTTTTGTATCTTAGATTGTTTTATAGCGGATAAGGATTTCTATTAGAATCCCCGATGCGAGTAAAAGATTATTTTCTCTTTAAAGTTTGAGTTTATGTTAACGGTTTATAGCAACCTGAGCGTCAGAAAGATCGCCCGCATATCTTTTATTATGCACAGGAATGAAGGTGCCGTCAATATTTGAAAGCAATTCCATTAGTTTTGCATCTTTACCATAGATGTCGTTACCATACACAACTTGCCCGTTTCCATCGAGCCATACTGTATAATAAAGGATGGAAACAGGAATTGAACGTTGCAGATCAATATCGGTCTTTTTATACGTCTCAAGCACACCATTTATACGCTCATCATCCCAAACACCGGCGGCATCTTCCAATAAAAACTCAGTCATCTGACGTGGGTATTTCATTCGAATACAGCCGGAAGATAAAGCGCGTTCATTCTTTCCAAATAATTCGGGGTGATTGGTGTCATGCAAATAAATATTATGACGATTTGGCATTAGAATTCGATAGCGGCCAAGTGGATTATGATCGCCAGGCGTTTGCACCATACGAATAGAATGTAGCTCGCTTGATGATAAATTATCCCAATCAATAGAGTGTGGATCTAAAGTCGTTGCATCTGAACCATACCCACGGATCAACTCCATTCCTTTATCGGAGAAATAAGACGGGTCTTCCTTCACTTTCGGAAGAATATCAAACTTTTTTATCGTCGGTGGTACGGTCCAATCAGGGTTCAGACGCACACCATTAATTACCGCATTAAAAGATAATGTGGCCCGCACAGGCGTGCCTACTATAACCGGCATCTCGAATGCGACCTTTCCATTTTCAATGGCCCAAAGCGTGGCGGAGGGAATATTCACAATGACAAATTTATCGCCTCGATCGGTGTTGACCCACCGCAGGCGCTCCAAATTTGCGATTATCTGATTAATTTTACGCAAATTGGTACGGTTCATTGCCTCAAGCGTACTAGAGCCGATCACACCATCAGGCTCAAGATTGTTATTTTTTTGAAAGCGAATGACG
>CAXBAL010000112.1:0-7052 GCA_963973475.1 uncultured Micavibrio sp. | reverse complement strand
AGACGGCTATTACTGGATTACTGGGCGCGTTGATGACGTGATCAACGTTTCCGGCCACCGCTTCGGCACGGCAGAAATCGAAAGCGCCATCAACGAACACGAAGCCGTGGCCGAAAGCGCAGTTGTCGGCTACCCCCACGACCTCAAGGGCCAAGGCATCTACGCCTATGTCATCCTGAACGAAGGGCTTGAGGGCAGCGAAGAAATGCAAGGCGACATCGTAAAGCTGGTGCGCAAAATGATCGGCCCCATTGCCAGCCCCGATGTCATCCACTTCTCGCCCGACCTACCCAAAACCCGCTCCGGCAAAATCATGCGCCGCATCCTGCGCAAAATAGCGGCGAACGAGCTGGACAGCCTGGGCGATACGTCCACACTGGCCGATCCGAGTATTGTCGATAAGCTGATTGAGGGGAAGTAACGCACTACCCCGCGTCATTGCCTGAATGATTTATCTGCGATAGTCGTCCTTTTGTCATCCCGAACGCAGCCAATGGTTCTGATTACCATCCATCAGATTCCTCCACTGCGCATACGCTCCGGTCGGAATGACTAAGGATTATCACTTGACTAAATAGGAATTTTTTCATATATTGCTTGTGTAAAAACAAACGCCGCCCTGTCATTCCCGAATTCATTTATGAATTCTAGGGGGGAACCCACACTTTCTAAAGGTCGCGCAAGCGCGCTACGCGGGACACAAATGGAGGGCGGGAAAAGTGGGGCGAGTGGAGCCACTTTGATACCCCACCCCAGTAAAACCGACGAACAAAAAGACGAAGCCGAAAAGCCGTGCAAAACAACACCTTACCCCCACTGCCCGAAAACGATCAAACAAAGTGAATAAGTGCAAAAATTCAGTAAGAACAAACGCTTAAAAGGGAAAAACCTCAGAGCTTAATACATACCAATTGCGGATTTATAAAGATCGAGCAATTCTTCGCTCTCGCGGCGTTTTTCGTGATCCATTTTACGCAAACCAACAATTTTACGCATGGTTTTGGTATCAAATCCGGTGCCTTTGGCTTCGGCGTAAACTTCCTTGATGTCTTCCATCAATGCGGCTTTTTCTTCTTCCAGACGTTCGATGCGCTCAATGAAAGATTTCAGGCGCTGACCGGCAACACCGCCAACATCGGCGGGTGCGCGCTCTTCGGGCGCTGCGGCAGAGGTTTGATCGTCATTTTCAGATTGCGGAAAATTGGCTACGTTCTCGGACATGGCAGAGATACTCCTTTTAAAGTCTGGCTTGCGTTATGATTCGGATAGGCAGATCATAAACGAAACCACAGGAAATCCCAGAAAAATTATACTGAAATCGTCTAATTTTTATCAATTTTTTGAGATTTACCACTCCAGGTTTCGATCAGTACCTCGAAATTATTCTGCTCGTCCTCGGTATCTGCAAAACGGCCAACCTGAACGGTCAAAATAATATGCTGGTTAACCGGATCGCTGCTTTTATAATCAAAAGTCTGGGCATCCATATAACTGACCATTACAGGAATTTCATAGAGCCAGCGGAAGCGATCATTCGCACTGCCTGAATTCAACAAAAGCGGCTTCTCTTTTACAAAGCTGCGTATATGATAACGGCCAGATTCGACAACTTTCTGGATGTTGTTCTTAACAAGAAAATCTTTGTATTGCGCCAAACCACTTTGAGCAAAATATTTAGAATTTACCGCACTGATGTCAGGATCATCTCCAACTTTATAGCTCATCGCATCCGATACGGCCGTGACCAACCATTTGCCAATCTCGGCTTCGTTTGTGTGGGCATGTTTTAAAGGCACAACATTTTTTGGTTTTGCCGCAAGGTCTTCTTCAACATTTGCCGCGCTAGGTGCGTCATACGAAAAAGGCGCTCTCAAAGTTTCTGCGGGGTCGGGGCCTTCCGGCTCGGGCGTCATCCAACCAAACATTGCTTCGAAAAAACTTTTCTTCGCATGGGCTGGCTGCGGGGAGACAAAAACGAAAGCCGCGCAAAGCACAACCAAAGACAAAAAGGCAAAGCGATGAGAAAACATAAAAGATATATATCCTAGTAATGAACGACACTTATCTCTTTATTCTACCGATAATTTTACCAAATTGCATCACATTACCGATACGCTTATCAACAAAGTTGCGGGTTTTTTGCATGGAAGGCTCGCGATCATCCAGCCAGACAGGCGTCGCCGAAATCAAAATTCCGCTCAGCAGCGTGCGTTTTGTATAGAAATTGTAATCATCGGATGTATCACCGGCGAGATTCCAGATCACATCCGCGCTGCGCCAGACAATTTTTCCACCGCGCAACTGCGAAAATGGCCGCGCCCAAAACGGTACGGAAAGGCGAACGGCTTCTTTATACGGCTCCAGCGCCTCAAAACGGCTGATAATGGCTAAATTGATGCGGTCACGTACGCGCAGCTCTTCTATATCTATGCCTTCCAGAGCTTTCAGCATTAAACGGTCGGCATAATCCGAGAAATGTACCAAAACATCAGTAAGGCCGGAAGGAAACACAGCGCGCACAACATCGGCCTCGAACCCTTCCTGCGCAGCGGCGCTCTGGACAACCTCTAAACTCCAGCCGTCAAAGGCCACGTCATCCAAGGCGCGCAGCAAGATTTGATCCTGAATTTTTTGCACATCTGTTTTGCTCATAGAATAAGAAACTACACGCTTTTATGCTAAAAAAAAGCCCTAAAGGGACAAGGCAGCGCAATTTATCACTGGACTTTTATCCATGCGCGCTCCATTTAATAGCTTATGAGCAAAGCCGACAACGACGACTTTACCGATGCAACATCCTTTGGCGGGCGCTTGATGCGCTATGGCCGCGTATCTGGCACAATGGCTGGATTGGCCGCGAAGCTGGCAGGCGAAAAATATCTGGGCATCCAGATCGAGCGCAAAGAACACGCCGAAGCGCTCGTTAAGGCGCTCGGCAACCTCAAAGGCCCGTTGATGAAGGTCGGCCAGATACTCTCTACCATTCCAGAAGCGCTACCCGCCGAATACGCGCAAGAGCTGCAACAGCTGCAATCCGACGCGCCGTCCATGGGGTGGCCGTTCGTGCGCAGACGCATGAAAACCGAGCTCGGGCCAAATTGGGAGAGCAAATTTGCCTCCTTCGAGAAAGAAGCCGCCGCCGCCGCCAGCCTCGGCCAAGTGCATAAAGCCCCCAGCCATGACGGCGAACAACTGGCCTGTAAGCTACAATATCCCGACATGCAATCGGCCATTGACGCCGATCTCAAGCAATTGCGCGTGATTTTCTCGATTTATGAGCGCTACGACAAATCCATTGAAACCGCGCATATCCACACAGAACTAGCCGAGCGCCTGCAAGAGGAGCTGGATTACAAATTAGAGGCCAAACACGCCAAATTGTATGAATATATGCTGCGCGATGAGGCCAATGTCCATGTGCCGCATGTTGTGGATGAGCTTTCCACCAACCGCCTGCTGACCTCGCATTGGCTGGATGGGAAGAAAATCCTGACCTATAAGGATGCGCCCGCGGAAACGCGCAAGCAATTGGCGCTGAACATGTTCCGCGCGTGGTATGTGCCGCTGTATTATTACGGCGTCATCCACGGTGATCCCCATTTGGGCAATTATACGGTGCGCGATGATCTGGCCATCAACCTGCTGGATTTCGGCTGCGTCCGCGCGTTTCGCCCGTCTTTCGTCGGCGGGGTGATTAACCTGTATAAAGCGCTGATGAACGATGACATGGCGCTGGCCGTGCATGCCTACGAGACATGGGGCTTCACAGATTTATCAAAAGAACAGATCGAAACGCTCAATATCTGGGCAAATTTCCTCTACGGCCCGTTAATGGAGGATAAAGAGCGCGTGATCGGCACCGCCGACGGCGCCGTTTACGGCCGAGACACGGCAGAAAAAGTACATATAAAGCTGCGCGAGCTGGGCAAAGAGCGCGGCGGCATTAAGGTTCCGCGCGAATTTGTCTTTATGGACCGCGCGGCGCTCGGCCTTGGTTCGGTCTTCATCCATTTAAACGCCGAAGTGAACTGGTACCGCATCTTTAACGAGCTGATCGAAGGCTTTGACGAGGCCGCCGTAGCCCAAAAACAAAGCGATGCGCTGAATAAATTCGGCATTCCCCTGCCGCAATAACGCATCTTATGCCCAAACTGTTATAGCCAGCCGCCGCGTAGCGCGTTTACGCGCCTGAGCGAAAAAAGGCAAAGCCGACGAAGCAATCCAAGTAGATTGCCGCGCTCCTTTGGTTGCCAGCAATAACGAAAATTACAGTAAAAAAAAGCCAAAACCCCACTAAAACGCAGATTTCACAAGAAAAACCGCCTTTTTCCCAAATTGATAACAATTTATAAATACATTTTATACAATAATAGAAGGTAGTGGGAAATTGTCGGTATAGAGAATCTATGCCATAATTAACAAAAGGCTTTTGGGGGCTTATTCCATTTTGAAGCATGCAAACACGACAGATTTATGTTGTAATAGCGCGTTGGCTATCTATAGACAGCGTTCCGCCCCTATGCGCGCCTTTTCCCTTGGCAAATCCCAAAATGCGCCAAACCCCGCTAAAAGCAATAAAAATAACCATCTTGATGGAAGACTAAACGTATGACAGGACACGACAAACATAATCGCAACAGCGCCAGCCCGCTCCGAAGGCTTATCAAAGCATTCGGAATAGGAACCGAGCATGGGCGAGAATGTGCCAAATCCGACCAACGGAGCCGCGATAACCGCCGCTCCGAGGCCGGAAACGTGTTCTTCACCCTGTTCGGCGCGGTCGCCATCGTCGGCGTTCTGGGCGCAGGCATCATGTCCACCATGCGCGGCCCGCTGACCACCATGGTCGAGGTAAATCGCATTGAGGAGGCGAAATCGGTGATTCGGTTGAATTCAAGTCTGGTACTGAAAAATGCCACGCAGGGTGACAGTGCAGATGCACCTGATCCGCCATTTGCAGCAGATTATTGTGATGATGACGATTTTACCGAAGCGCCTATGCCCGCTGGGGGTGGTATATCAGGAGGCGGTACTCTGCCTAGTAATGTCGGCGCCACCATGACCGACCCATGGGGTACGCCCTATGGCTATTGTGCGTGGAACCACGGCACTGATACCAGTACATGTACCAATACACTGGCTGGTGAAAACAGCACTACTGAAGTGGTCATTGCCATTGTTTCAGCAGGACCTGACAGAAATTTCACCACCATTTGTAGTGATCTATATGAGGGACAACCTTCCGGCGATGATATTGCGAACAAAGTCGTTTATAACGATGCCGCAACCATCGCAGGAGGTGGCACCTCTGGCGGTCTTTGGAGCCCTGTAGGAACCACAGCCGCCGGTATTGGTCTCGATCTGCAGGTAACCGGAACTGGAACTTCAGAATTTGCAGGTGGCATGAACGTAACGGGTGCCACAACCTTCACAGGGGTCAGTAACTTCGGGAATGACCTTATAACCACAGGTAGCGTCATTACGAACAGCATTGAATCATCGTCCGGTGAAACTGGCTCGATTGACATAGACGGGACGATAACAGGGGGGGCAAACGGCACACTGGATATGAATACTGCGGTTGATATTACTGGCGCGACCTCTGTGGGTGGAACGTTAAATGTAAACGGCGCGATATCAAATGATGATACAACCAATACCGAAGTTACCATCAATGATGCGCTTGTCGTAACAGGCGCGGTGGATTTCGCTAGCACATTGAATGTTGATGGCAGCGCAAATTTCGACGGCACCATTACCAGTAATGTCGATGACATCGTCAATATAGATGATGCGCTGGATGTAACGGGCGCAACAACTATGAACAGTCTCGTAACCATTAATGCGGACGGAGACTCTGCGGGCACCGATGCCTTTGTCGTCAACAGCTCTTCAACCTCTGACATCATGGTACTGGACGAAGCGGGTAATCTGGATATTGCCGGTGATCTTACCGTTGGGGATGGCATTTTCCTTACTGGCGGCACAGACGGCATGATGCTGGTCGCCGATGCCACAGGCCAATTCAAACCTGTGACGATGGGCACCGATGTCGCGATTACGAATGCAGGCGTGGCAACGATTCAAAATGATGCCGTAACCACTGTTAAAATTCTTAATGAAAATGTCACAAACGCAAAACTCGCTGCTGATGCCGTGACCACAGTAAAAATAGTCGACCTCAATATAACGGCTGAAAAAATCGCCAATGGAGCGATCACACAAAACAAAATCAACGCCACCGGGACTGCTGATGATAGATGTCTAAAAGGCGATGGCTCTACACTTGTATGGGGAGATTGCTATACCACCGGCGGCGGCGGAGATGGCGTTGGTAGCGCAAGTTATCTTGGGCAATTGTTATCCAATACGGGCTCTCCGGCTGGCGGCGACGGCTCCGATAAAACTATTTTCAATGTAAAATCAATTGCGCTTGGTTCCAACGATATCAGTGATGATGGCGGTGCCAACACCGATGTGGAGCTGGATTTGACAGGGGATGTTGCAGCGCTGGCCTATTGTGACGAAGATGGCGCGAATTGTTTTGCCGCCGCAGATGTCGGGAAAAGTGACCGTATTATTGATGCCCCGGATGCTGTGCAAGCAGAAGGAACAGGCGACACATATATTGATGTGGACACCACAGACAATGGACAAACCAACTCCATTATTTTCGTCAATGACGGTGCTACTAATATGACCATTTTGCCGACAGGACAGGTCGACATGACCACTCATGCCACAATTGGCGGCAATCTGGCGGTGGATACCAGCGTATTGTTTGTTGATAGCACGACCGATGACAATGTCGGTATTGGCACGGCCGATCCGGCAACATGGGCGGCGCTTGATATTACCTCTACGACAAAAGGGCTTTTAATCCCGCGCCTGACCGATGGCGAAGCGACAACATTAGGAGGGAATTCTCCGCCTAACGGCACTTTAATCTTTAACACCAGCCTTGGCGATGCCGCTACGGGTCTGCTGCAATTCTGGGACGGAACCGACTGGGTTGATGTTGGTGGCGGCGGCGCCGAGACTGGCGGGCTTTG
>CAXBAL010000111.1:0-7147 GCA_963973475.1 uncultured Micavibrio sp. | reverse complement strand
ATACTAATATAATGTGATATTGGTGTGATAAACTTCTTTTACTTATGCCTGCCCCATTCTGACCATGATCCATCGTAAACACTTGCATTTTTAGTTCCGCAATTGAATAAAGCCAAGGCGATGACACAGGCGGTTACGCCACTGCCGCATGTGGTGATAATCTCGGTGCTGTCTTGGTCAATATAGGGCTTTAAAAGCGTTTTGAGTTCCTCTGTGCGCTTTAATCTGCCTGTTTCCGCATCAACCAGTGTTTGGGCGGGGATGTTGTGCGAGTTTTCAATATGGCCTGCCCGCATTCCCGCGCGCGGTTCCGGCACTTCTCCGTTAAACCGCGGGGCGGGGCGGGCATCTAAGATATGGGCCTTGGCTTGCTCGCTGGCGCTCAATACTTGTGTTTTATCACGAACGAGTTTGTTATTGAAATTGGCTTCAAAGGGCTGCTCGTCGATTTTATTTTCTAGATCGGTTGTCTTGTACCCTTCCGCTTCCCATGCGGGTAAGCCGCCATCAAGGACGCATATCTTTTCATGTCCGAATGTGCGAAACATCCACCAGACGCGGGCAGGACCCATGACAAGGCCGCTCTGTCCATAAACAACAATTAAGTCCTGATTACCGATCCCTAGTATTGATACGGCGTCCTCGAATTGGTCTTTTGGCGGTAACATATGCGGTAAATCGCTATTTTTATCGCTGATGGCTTCGATATCAAAAAAATGCGCATCCGCAATGTGCTTGTTTGAAAATTCCTGCCTCGGGTCAACATCGCTGCCGGGCAGAACAAAAGTCCCATCCACAATTTTCAAGGGCGGCTGATCTTTAGCGAGGCTGTGCATAATATCATGCAGCTCGTTGGGCGTTATGATCCCTTTATCAATGATGGCGTTGATATCTATATCGGTCATGTTATCACTCTAAATCGGTTATTTAAGAACTAGCCTTCATGCGATGGCGGCTGGGCGGGGTAGGCACCGCTATACAGATAGGCGGCCTTGCCCTTATCCAGCTTTTTCGCACTGGTCGCATGTTCCGATATAGAGGCTTTCGGGCGATTGTAAAGGTCAAAATAGGCCATCGTCTCGCGAAGGGTAGAGGCATTGATGTCCTTTCGAAGGTCAATGACGCTTACATTATACTTTTCCGGCGTCTTCATGACGTTTTGACGGTTCTGTGTAAACAGCCCGATCATCGTATCGTACATATCCAGCTTGCTGGTGTACCCATAGCGGGAATGATTGTTAAACGCGCTAATGTATTGATTAAGTTCTGCTTTATCATTAAATCCGAGATCGCGTGCGCCCTCTAGATCGTAGCTTGCGGCGTCAATATCCGGATTTTCTTCCAGCAGTGTAAAGGCAGCCATCACACGCTTCATATTGAGCTGCGAAACTTTTGTAACTTCATGCTCGACTTCTCGGCCGCTAAGTTCTTCGCCTTTCATCTCGCGGATGCGGATGGCACCTTTTTCGATGGGTTGCTTTAAATCCTCGGTCGGAACAACCATGCCGAATACTCTCTCGCTGACATTACCCAATTTGCGACTGAGCATGCCCAAAAAGAGCTTGCGGGATGAGCTGTCAGGCACATGCAGCGCTTGAAGATTGGTATTCACATAGCGGCCATCACCGCGTAGACCCGCAATCGGTGGGTTGTCTTCCATTTTAACGATGGCTAGGCGCTCACGATTGGTGGGTAATTTTCCATCAATGTCATTGTAAGATTTACGGAATTTATCCAGCTCTTTTTCAAAATGATGATCTTGATCTTCATCCCAAAGCGGCAGTATTTTTGCCTTTGCGGCCAAGCGTCGCTCTCCGATTTTCTCGCCCACCAGTACAAGGTCGTTATTACCGGACAGCTTCTTATTGATTTTTTGCGCGCTCATACCCTCCGGCAGCTCGATAATGGTAAAACATGCCCCTATTTCATTATTCGAGAGCGACTTTTCAGCCAGTCCATCAGGACATACAATTTCGAACGTCTTCTTCGGATTAATTGCGTATTTAATATACGGCAGTGGATCACCGCTAACAGGGTCAATGCCAAGCATGCGGTATTGTGAAGGGGTAGGCGGGGGGACCTCTTTCTCCTTTTTATCCAGATACGCCAGATAGCGGGTGAGCACCTTTTCCGCTTCGTCCTTATGATCGGCCATAAACTCGAGTGCGCCGATCTCCTCCACGCCGCTTTGATGTAGCTTGCCGACTTTTAGGTTTTGCAAGATTTCATGCGCCTGATTGCGGGCCTTTTCAATAGTTAAATACGGCTGCTTGTCAACGGGTATATTGGGATAGCCGTGCAGCAAAAATGCCGAGCGTGCTTCATAAAGCTCCTTATGTTTATAAAGGCATCGTAATTTGTCGATATACTCTTCTTTTTCGGCTGTCCCTTCAGGAGTATCGGTATTACAATCCCGTGCCAGATCGACGAAATTGTCCATGAGTTGCTGCATTTCACCAGATTCGCACATCATACGGGCAAGGCGCCGTACGCTATGGCCTGAAACGGGCTGTAGTTTTACATCCAGATCGCCGCTTTTCCATTTATTACTGCGTTCTTTCGGCGTGAGGGCGTGGTAGGCATCCCAGTGCACCATGTGGCCGTCGCGGTCGGTTATGTCGACCTTCCAGCTATTGTCATTAAAGCGGAAAGAGGGGGCATCATTATAATCTGCCCAGAGTGCTTGGAAACGCAGCTGCGTTATATAGGTTTTGGCTTGTTCCTGATTAAGCGGTTTTTTTACTTCATCACCTGCGGAGCCGCTAAATATCTGTGAAAGGCTTTTATCCCCATCATCCGGGACCGTTGATTTGGGCACATGCACCATGGGAATATTAACTGGCGGGCGTTCCATATGAGCGCGATTATCGCGGTTGTTATAACCCTTGGCGCCGTCAAATTCGGCTCTCGCCTTGGCTAGAATCTTGTTGAAGCGCTCCAGCTCCTGTTCGGCATCTTCTTCTGCGCACCATTCAATGGAGTGAGGGCGGATCAAATCCTGCAGGAAATGATCATTTTTTAGACCGGTATTCCATTCATTTAAGGCGTGCTCGTATATTTCATTGCGCTCGTCGATAACGCGCACTTTGCCATTTTTATCTTCAATTTCAAAGTAATACGGCTTTCCGGTAAAGTTATCTTTTAACTCGTCATCCAGAGGGTTGGGCTTTTCCATCAGGGCTTTCATCTGCGGAATACCGTCTTGGTACACCTCCATAATCGCATCGCGGAAATTGGCATTTTTGCGGATTTTATTGGCGTTGCGCAGGGCGAGGTTAAACTGTTCTTGCGTGTGCGCCCCCGATTCCAGCGCCTTTTGCCCGTCATAGACTTTTGGCGTCTTTTTAGTGTGCGTAATCTCCAGCAATGAATCCTGTTTGCCGAATTTGTTGAAGATTTGCGAACGGATTAGTTTCTTCAGTGTCTCTTTGTGCTTGATATCAAGTATAGAGCGGCCTTTATCGTCTTTTATGGCACTCCAATCCACATCGGTTTTCAGGATAACCGCATTGCTGCGGTTCCCGTAACGTTCATCGGTTTCAATGCAAATGCCCAGATGCGAGGTAGGGCCGTCTTCGAGATTATAGCGACCAAACGCCAGCAGGGGGCGGGCGCGGAAGCCGTAACGTTCGGAGGCCGCGCCTTTCATGATGAATTCGCGGGCATAGGCAGGATCGGCCATAAGCTCGAAATGCTTGGCAATCTCGGGGTTAACATCGCGCGCACGGTTCTCTGAGGCGCTCGTGCCCCGTACGTCTGCAATGGTGCCATGCGCCTGATCGGCATCGTAATCAGATCCATCGCGCAAATGTACGCCGCGCTCATGAAAGGCGCCTTCGTTGCGTGTATTGGCGGGGATGAAGTCAGATTGCTTGAGAGATGTTACCATCTTTTCTTTTACGGGATGATAGCGCGAGCCGGCCTTTAAGCCATTCTCACCTTTATCGCCCCAAAGGATATGGCCGACCATAGCGGGAAATAAATCCTGACGGAATTTATGTTCGTTTTTGGTATGGGTTTTGTAAATCTCGGGATACATCGCCATATACAGCGTCGACCAAATCCACGGGTCGTCCGCGGTCGTGTTGGCGTAGCCGCGCATTTCCGCACTGGCGTAGGTTTTGCGCCATTTCGATTTATTGCCTTCGTCATCAACCTCGATATAATTCCAGTTCTCGCTGTGATCAGGGACTTGAAAGGAAACGCGCCGCCCGCCTTCATGCAGGCGTACGTGTTTTATATCTCCGTTATCATCTTCCAGCGGGAAAAGGCGTACAGTCTCTTCGTTTTCTTTCTGATGTCCTTTATTGACATATTTTATCTTCTGCTCGTCGCGGTAACGATCCCATGTGTATTCATAGAAGCGGTCCAGCGTATGCGCGGTCTTGCCGACAAACGTCTTGAAATCAACGGCGTCCGGATGATCTTCAGGGAAGCTGCGCGTAATCAGATTTGATACAACAGAGTGCAGCGTATCCTTGGGCTGGCGTAAATAATGGACGGGCGCACCGATCTCGTTACCCGCAAGGTCTTCAATCAAGGCGCCGAAATCGTAAATGCCCGGAAAAGTCTTATCGAGATTGTAAATCTCGGTATCATAGGTAAATTTAATCAAGCTGCCACGCTCGACAAGATGCTCTATGTCTTTTAGTTTCGCGATTTTTTGTTTCGTCGTTGCCATGATCTATAACCCCAGCCCTTCCACAAAGGCATCAAAGCCTTCATCTTCTTTATCATTGCCGCGTTTGGGCATTGCCGGGCCTTTATAGCGCTTGTCTTCTTGAGGCTCCTCGATATCAGCCTCGCTGCGGCGCTGTGCGGGTTTTCTGCGCTCGCTGTTTTCGTCTTCTTCCTGACGGCTGAGGGAGCCGAAATAGGTGAAAATGGTTTTGCCGTTTTCAGGGTCAATGTCTTCACCCGCGGTTAAACCGTCACTGACCACGCCGCCTTCGCCATCAAGGGAGACGACGCGCTGCGCGGTGGTTGTTCCGCCATATTGCTTGTTCCATTCCCGTATTTCCGTGGCAAGGATCATAGAGGGCAGGGTGCGCCCTAACGTCACGCATTTCACGCCATCCCCATTGGTTTCGCCGTGAACAAAGGTAAAGTAATGGAAGTTTTTGATTTGTTCGCCAGGTGTATTGATGCCCCATTCGCGCATTTCCGTGATGAACTCATTAATCGTTTCAATATCATCGGTATGATTGATGGTTGCCATATCAGGCTTGATAATTTCCAAAAACGCCTTGGCGTCCTCTTTATGGCCGTGACCGGACGGGTAGATGGGCATGTCACTGACTACCAGATTACCTTCCATGTCGCGTTCGGCAAAGCCTTTTTGCTCTTGAATGAGCGCCCGCAGCGCGTTCTCGTCATCAGCATTATAAACCTTGAAGCCCTCGCCATAGGCCGAATAAATCGGGAAACCCAAATCGGCGCCGCGCTTTTCCATGGCATGGCGCTCGGGCTCGTTTCCGGGAATGGCGCCTTGCGCAAACATCCAGAAATAATCATCGGCTTTCAGCGGGACTGCGGCTTTACGGTTTTTATGGTTGGCATTATAAATACCGCGCCCTGCGAAGTGCTTCGGCGTGGCGGCTTCTTCCTCGTTCTCGGTGCCTTGCGTGCCTGTCAGGCCCGTGCGTACACGTCCCTTGTCGTCCTTGAACATATTTTTATAAGTCTGCGCATCCCGCCCGACATAAATGGAGCCCAGCATCATTTTCTTGCCAAGCATGTCTTCCGTTTTGGCTTCGAACATCATTTGGCTGGCGTAGCGGTGATTGGAGGCTTTGTTCTGCTGCAAGATATAAAACAGGATACCGCGTAATTGCTCAGGCTCATCTTTATGGGCCTCAATAATTTGCTCTACATATTCTTCGCGTTTTTCAGGCTTTTTACAGTCCCTGTATTCAAAATATATCTCTTCAAGATCATGTGGGAAATTCTCAAAATCAATGCTATAAAGCTTCCCATAGGCCCAATCCAGATAGCTTTGTACTTCCTTAATGCCGTCCACTTCGACCAATTCGGCGTTTACGCCCGTTTTGTTCATAATAATACCGGCATTTTCCAGATTGGCGCCAACCAGCGAGAAGTGCGAATTTGTACGTACGGCCACGCGCAGTTCACGTTCAAACCCTGCATCGGAAGTACTCATCATCGACACCATAACGGCCTTGTCTTTGTGCAGACGATTTTTGATCAGCACTTCGTTTTCTTCGGCATCAAGTTCAGTGCGGGCAAAGCCGGGCTTCTTATAATTGGTGCCGTCTATTTCGGCAATGAAGCGGCGCCCCGTAACTGTTGCAGGGTCTACCATTTCCTCTGGGATGATCTCTCCGGCCTCCAGCATGCGTGCCTGAACTTCGAGAATTTCTTCAGGTCCTTTGGCCAGCCAGCCGCTATCCAGCACTTCTGCCGCGGGAATAGGGCTGTTATGACCTTCTAGAAGATGTCGTCCATAGCGCATATCGCCCAGCTTCATATGGGCAAATTCCATCTTATTACCGTTATAGGCAATAATCTTGAAACCATTGGTGCGGGCAGTGTGGGGAATGGTTTCTGCGCTGAAGCCGACACTAAAGCATAGTTCATTCGTATTCTTATTGCGGATATGAACCCAGCCATCACCTTTGAGTTCGTTAAATTCCGGCCATTTTTCTTTATCAATGCCTTTGCGCTGCAAATCGTATTTGGCGCGCAATATCTGCTTATCACTGCCATGGAAGGTCTTGCCGCGATATTCACCTTTGCCTGCACGTTCATAATGTTCGGGGCTGGCAAACAGCCCTGCATCGGTATAGATCGGCACGCCCCCTAAATGGTCGGCATGGTGGTGTGTCAGGAAGAAATCATCAAAATGCTCTAAATCCTTGGTGATGTCGGGCACGCCTGCGGAGTATTCGGAGTTTTTCGGAGCAAAGCTCATGCCCAGATCAATCATGATGCCCTGTTTATGTACGCCGCCGTCCTTATCGGTTTTTGTATGGATATAGGTGGTATTATCGCCCAACTGATCGCCCATACCCGCAATACGTTTCATATTGTCATTGCCCTGCTTGCGGATAATATCAATGCGGGTCTGCCCCTTTTCTGGCGGTACGATGTCATAGGCATAATCGTGAACATCGGCCTCGATGCTATG
>CAXBAL010000110.1:0-7290 GCA_963973475.1 uncultured Micavibrio sp. | reverse complement strand
ACGCAGGCTGCCTTGGGGCGTGCAGGGGGCAAGGCCGCTGGTATCGCCCGCGATCAGCTTGCCCTGATTGATAAAGGTCAGGCCATCGACGTCCTTTTCGGGCGCAATGCTTTGTACCAGAAAATCACTGTCCAGATGGGCAGGGACAGGCAATTGCATCAAAATGCCGTGAACGGCAGGGTTGTTGTTATAGCTCTGGATTTCTGCCAACACTTCTTCTTGACTGGCGTCCGCGCTAAGACGGCTTTCAAAGCTCTGGATACCGACCTGCTCGCAGGCCTTTATTTTATTGCCGACATAAACATGGGAGGCCGGATCATCGCCCACCAAAATTACGGCCAGACCGGGCGGATTATCAAAAGCCTGCACCTGCCGCGCCAGTTCATCGCGCAAATCTTTTGCTATGGTTTTTCCATCAATGATTTTTGTATCCATGTCTTACACCCTTACATTATTTAATACATAGCCCTAACGAGCGCACCCATAAGCAATTGTTCGAATATCTGCAAAAGAATAATCACAATCAGCGGTGTCAGGTCAATGCCGCCCACGGGGGGAATGTATTTGCGGATCGGTTTATACACCGGATCGGTTGCTTTTTTAAGCGCTCTTATAAGGTTTTTTGCGGCTTGATTGTCGGTGTTAATGACTTCAAAGGCGATCAGCCAGCTTATAGCGACCTGTAAAATAATGATCAGAATATAAATATTAATGGCGATACTGATAAGATAAAGAAGTAAGGACATGCGCGTATTCCATATGTTTAAAAAATTAATTCGATTTCCAAATAGCATAGAGCAATCGAAAAGAAAATAACACGTTTCATTCTTTTAAGTGCGTGCTTAAAATTCCCTTTAAGAATTCTGTGCTAGAATGGCCTTATAGATAATTAATCAGGATAAAAGATGTTTGGTATAGACCCATTAACCACAGGCGCCTTGATGGTTTTGGCCGCCGGTGGAAATGTATGTGATATGGCCAAGGCGACGGAAATTAAAGTGGTTCCGGTGACGCAGGATGTGAATTTTGTCACGGATATGACCCTGGCCGAGATGCAAAAACAGGACATGGATACCATTAACCCGCACAGTTTTAACGGCGTGTCTGTTACGCAAGGCTTTGCGATGGGCGAGATCCGCATAAAGGCCAGTGTCTCTCTGGATGGTGCCCAAGTGCGCGGTAAACCTTATGCGTGCCTTTGGTACAAAGAGATAAATGTCGGGTTCGAGATTAACCCCAATATTTATATCGCCAAGGAAGTCTACCGCGATTTGTGCATGCGCCGCGCCGTGAGCGAACATGAAATGAAGCACGTCAATACCGATAGGCGTGTTATCAATAAATTCGCGCAGCATATTGGCCGTACGCTTTATAGCGAGTTAAAGGCGCGCGGCTTTGTGGCAGGCCCCATTCCGATTGAAGACGTGGAAAATGTATCGGACCGCATGAAGAAAACCGCCCTGCAATTGATCGAGCGAGAGCAAAAACGTCTCGAGATTGACCGCATGGATATGCAGGCGCTGGTCGATACCAAGGAAGAGTATGAGCGCGTAGCAGCGGAGTGTCCGCGCTTTAAAATCACGCCCGATATGTTGGAATAATAATTACAGTCATTGCGAGGAGGAAAAGCCGACGCGGTAATCCACTCCGGTGGCTATGGATTGCTTCGCATTCGCTCGCAATGACGAAGTCAGGGCGTTATTCAAAAAGCGGCAATATCTCTTGTTCCGCTATATTCGGTGTTACAGGGCCTTGCCATGTCTTGATAATATTTAGGTCGCCATCGACCACAAACGTTGTCGGCACGCCTTGCAGCCCGAGGCCGTTCATCATCAGCCCCGCATTGTCCATGCCGATATCGGTGTAGGGATTGCCCAAGCGCTCAAGAAATTTTTCCAGATCATCCGGATCGTCCTTCATGACAATGCCGTAAAGCGGGATATTGTGCGTCTCGGCGAGATCGGAGAGCACGGGGTGCTCGGCCTCGCATGGAGCGCACCAGCTGGCGAAAATGTTGAGCAGGAACAACTCCCCTTGCATATCGGTGTGGCTGAAGCCGCCATCATGCATCGCGCTTTGCATGCCAAAGGCGGGGATTTGATTGGCTGCTGGGGCGCTGTTCATGGGGCGAAAGACGCTAAAGGCTATTCCGATCAGCAGGGCGAAAAGAAGTATATTGAGCGCGATTAACGTTTTCAGGGATTTTTTTCTGGCCATGGACATTTACCCTTTCAGCGCGCTATCCAGATCGGCGACCAAATCATCAATATGTTCAATGCCGATAGACAGGCGAAACAGATTATCGCTCACCCCTGCCTTTTCGCGGGCTTCTTGCCCCATGGACACATGGGTCATGCTGGCGGGGTGGTTTATCAGGCTTTCCGTGCCGCCCAGTGATTGCGCGAGAGCAAAGATTTTAAGGGCGTCAATAAACGCGGCGGCTTGGGCTTTATCACCTTTTAGGGTAAAGCTCAGCATCGCGCCGGGGCCTTCTTGTTGCCGCGCCGCCAATTCAAAATCATTATGGCTTTTCAGACCGGGGTAATAAACGCGCTCTATGGCTTCGTGCTCTTCCAGAAATGCCGCAATGATTTTGGCGTTTTCCTGCGCGCGGCCAATGCGCACCTCTAATGTGCGAAGCCCGCGCAAGGTCATGTATGAATCAAACGGCGCGCCGATAACGCCCAGTGAATTTGCCCAGAAATCCAGCTCGTCCCAAATCTCTTTTGTCTTGGCAATCACGGCGCCGCCAACGACATCGCTGTGGCCGTTCAGGAATTTTGTGGTGGAATGACAGACAATATCCGCGCCCAGAGTAAGCGGGAGCTGCAGGATGGGGGATAAGAATGTATTGTCGCAGACAATCAGCGCATCGGGGTTGGTGTCCTTGACCGCGCCGGAAATGGCGGCAATATTTGCCACGCGCATGACCGGATTGGACGGGCTTTCGATAAAGACCATCTTCGGCGCTTTGGCGGCGATCTCTTCAGCGGCGCGCTCGGAATATTGATCCATGAACTCCAGCTTGAAATGGCCTTTTTCCGCCAGCGCACTCATGAGGCGGTAGGCGCGGCCATAACAATCATAGGGCGCGATCAGCAAATCATCGGGGGATAACAAATGCAGGATAAGCGTAATAGCGGCCATGCCCGATGCAGTGATACAGGCATCATGCCCGCCCTCCAGCTCGCTCATGGCTTGCGCCAGTATGTCGCGGGTGGGGTTACGCGTGCGCGAATATTGATAGGCGGGAAAATCCTCCAGCCCTTTCATTTTGTAGGTCGAGGACAAATATAGCGGCGGAATCACCGCGCGCTCGCCTTTGTCTTTTCCGATGCCTGCCTGCACCGCGCGGGTGCGTCTGTATGTATCTTTTTTGCTCATATCGGAAAAAGGCTAGCACAGCTTTGCATCCTTTGGAAACGCAAAAACCGCTGTCCTGGTAGGGGACAACGGTTTAATACGGTAGTGAGCTATTTGGTAGTAGAGGGTAAACTTGAGTTCCTCTATTCTTTAAATATAACTTTGAATTATGGCAAAAAAATGCCTTATTCATGCCTAATTTTAGAATTTTCATAAGCATTTGAAATTCCAGCAGAAAAATCTATATCCCTGTTTGCTATTTACCTGTTTTTAATGGGTTAATGGCATGGTATTCTACTAACTCAAATTTGATTTGCTTCACACAAGGAATTCTACACCATGACAATGACAGGCCAGGACACATTCAAAACGCGCAAGACTTTATCCGTTGAGGGGAAGGACTACGATTATTTCTCTTTGGAGGAAGCCGCCAAGCATATCGGCGATGTATCAAAGCTCCCGTTTACATTGAAAGTTCTGCTGGAAAACCTGCTGCGTTTTGAAGATGGCCGCAGTGTTAGCACAAAAGACATCGAAGCGCTGGCCGCATGGCTGAAGACGCAAAAATCCGATACGGAGATTGCTTACCGTCCCGCCCGCGTGTTGATGCAGGATTTCACCGGCGTTCCTGCCGTTGTTGATTTGGCCGCAATGCGCGAAGCCATGGTTGCGCTGGGCGGCGATGCCGAGAAAATTAACCCGCTGGTTCCTGTTGATCTGGTGATTGATCACTCTGTTATGGTGGATGAATTCGGTACGCCGAAATCTTTCCAGCACAATGTGGAGCGCGAGTTCGAGCGCAATGGCGAGCGTTATGAGTTCCTGAAATGGGGCCAAGGCGCGTTCCGTAATTTCCGCGTTGTGCCGCCGGGCACAGGGATTTGCCATCAGGTAAACCTTGAATATCTGGCGCAAACCGTCTGGATGGCCGAGGACGAGAAGAACCCCGGTAAGAATGTGATTTATCCCGATACGCTGGTCGGAACAGATTCCCACACCACCATGGTAAACGGTCTGGCCGTTCTGGGGTGGGGCGTTGGCGGTATCGAGGCCGAGGCCGCAATGCTGGGCCAGCCTATTTCCATGCTGATCCCCGAAGTCGTTGGCTTTAAGATTACCGGTAAGATGAAAGAGGGCACAACGGCGACCGACCTTGTTCTGCGCGTTGTTGAAATGCTGCGCTCTCTGGGCGTGGTTGGTAAATTTGTTGAATTCTACGGCGATGGTCTGGATCACATGACGCTGGCCGATAAAGCCACGATTGCCAATATGGCGCCGGAATATGGCGCGACGTGCGGTTTCTTCCCTGTTGATAAAGAAACATTGAATTACCTGCGCTTTACGGGCCGTGATGAACACCGCGTTAAGGTCGTGGAAGAATACGCAAAGGCGCAAGGCATGTGGCGCGAGACAGGATCGGCAGATCCGGTTTTCACCACCACGCTGCATCTTGATCTGGATGATGTTGTTCCGGCCATTTCCGGCCCGAAACGCCCGCAAGACCGCATTGCATTGACCGAAGCGTCAAAAGCATTCCACGTCATGATGGGCAAGGCTCTTGATTTGCAGCCTATCGGTGAGGAAGGCAAGCTTTTGGATGAGGCAGGCCAAATGCCGCGCCATAAGACAAAAGAAATCCGTGAGGAAATTGCAGGCAAAGTCGATAGTAAGCATAGCGATGTGGCTCCCATTAAACACGGTGATGTCGTGATTGCCGCGATCCCCAGCTGTACCAACACAGCCAACCCCGCCGTCATGGTGGCCGCCGGTCTAGTTGCGAAGAAAGCCAATGCGCTGGGCATGAAGGTGAAACCGTGGGTAAAAACTTCACTGGCACCAGGCTCTCAGGTTGTGACCGATTACCTTGAAAAGGCCGGTTTGCAAGATGATCTGGACGCGCTGGGTTTTGATCTGGTTGGGTATGGCTGTACAACTTGTATCGGGAATTCCGGCCCGCTGGCCGATGATATCCGCAAGGCGATTGACGAAAATGATTTAACCGTTTGCGGCGTTCTCTCCGGCAATCGTAATTTCGAGGGGCGCATTTCCCCGCATGTGAAGGCCAATTATCTGGCCTCTCCGCCGCTGGTTGTGGCTTACGCGCTGGCTGGCTCTATGCTCATTGATCTGTATAACGAGCCATTGGGGCAGGACAAAGACGGCAATGATGTCTATATGAAAGACGTCTGGCCATCGAACAAGGAAATCGAGGATACAGTGCGTGAATGCCTGACCTCGCAGATGTTCAAAGACCGCTACGCCGATGTGTTTAAAGGCCCGAAAGAGTGGCAGGAAATCGGCGGCGGTAAGGCGTCCCAGACGTATGACTAGAACGATGGGTCGACCTATGTTCAAAACCCGCCATTCTTTGAAGGCATGAAGGCTGAACCTGCGCCGACTTCGAATATTGTTGGCGCTTATGCGCTGGCGATGCTGGCTGATTCTGTGACGACCGACCACATCTCTCCGGCCGGCTCGATCAATAAAACCAGCCCGGCAGGGGAATATCTGGTGGAACATCAGGTGCGTCCGCTCGACTTTAACTCCTATGGCTCACGCCGCGGGAACGACCGCGTGATGACGCGCGGCACCTTCGCCAATATCCGTATTAAAAACGAGATGCTGGACGGGGTTGAGGGCGGTTATACCAAATTCGTCCCAACGGGCGAGCAGATGAGCATTTATGATGCCTCGATGAAATATCAGGCCGATGGCACGCCATTGGTTGTGATCGCGGGTAAGGAATACGGCACAGGGTCATCCCGTGACTGGGCGGCCAAAGGCACTCGTTTGTTAGGCGTTAAGGCCGTTGTTGCCGAGAGTTTCGAGCGTATTCACCGCTCCAACCTGATCGGGATGGGTGTTTTGCCGTTGCAGTTCAAAGGCGATACGCGCGAGAGCTTAGGTCTGAAAGGCGATGAGAAATTCGATATCCTGAACATTGATGGCGACATCAAACCCCGTCAGGACATTACCATGACGATTACGTATCCGAATGGCGACAAAAAGGACGTAACCTTGCTGTGCCGTATTGATACGGCGGATGAGGTCGATTACTACCGCAATGGCGGCATCCTGCATTACGTGCTGCGCAATATCGCGAAAGCGGCGTAATTATATATTTGCATAATTTCTAAATACCTGCTAAAACCCTTTTCATAATATCTGAAAGGGGTTTTTTCTTATGGCAAAAGATCAATCAAAATTGCGCGATGCGGTGGACGCCGTTTTTGGATCGTCGCAGTATCTCACTTACGATGGATCCGCCTATGCTAAATCCAAATATGCGCAGATTTTTAACCGTGCTTCCAAGCCGCAATATCTTATATATGCAACCGGAGTGGCCATTGAAACGATGGTGGGCACTTCTGGGACTTTGACAGATTATACAGTGGGATTGGCCGTACTAGCCGGACTTGATAAAATTGAATCCATGCTGCCCAGCCGCGCCTCCCTAAGAGATCTATATTATGATACCAAGGCAGAACACCGTTGCTTTATAGAAGCGAGTCAAGCCAGCGCTCTTAAAAAAGTAAAGGGCTCGGGTGTCAGCGATATGGTAATTGGCTCTGCTTTAGGAGGCTCTCTTGTCGGTTTAAGTGTTATCTCGGGAGAACCAATCGAGGCGTTACCTTTTCTCTCCGCATGGGCGGCTTGGAGTTTTGGTAATTACTGGCGGCCAAAGCAGGTGTTGGATGGTAATTGGACGCTTCTCGATAAAGCGCCGCCGGAGAAGCAGACCAGTAAGGTCAAATCGGCCATGCCGGGCTACGCCGTGCCAATCAGGATACACAAATGCGAGATTGCGCCTGCGGTTGAGTTGTAGGCATACTTACGTAATGTATTCGTCTTTGCGAGCACAGCGAAGCAATCTATATAGATTGCCGCGTCGGCTTTGCCTCCTCGCAATGACGATTTTTTTGATGC
>CAXBAL010000109.1:0-7322 GCA_963973475.1 uncultured Micavibrio sp. | reverse complement strand
GCCGTAAATAATCTGCCCTTTGTATGCCTATCTAGAAGATAGGCATACAAAGGGCAGATTATTTACGGCACGTATTATTCGGATACGGCGATGATGACTTGTTTTGTGAAAACCCTCTGGATGATGGCAGGGTGCCATGGGAAGGGTTTTTGGCCTTCGCATATTTTTCGTTCGTATGATGCTCGGGGCGGAAAGACCCATCATAGCGCGCATGGGTGAACAAACCCGTGCCTTGTAAAATTTTAAAATGGTTTTTCCTCCACCATGCCCGGTTAATACAGATTTCCGGTGCTTGGAAGCCATTGGGCGCTCGGGAGGATGGATGTTTCTCTACGTAAGGGACAAAGGTGTTGAGCCATTTGTCGCGGGATATTAGTAGGCATTGATCGGTGAAATCTAGCACGCAGCTATCCGCAATCAGAAAATCACCATTTTTGCTTATAAATTCAGGATAAATTTCTTCGGGATTGTTTTCGATGTAAATACAGCGACCTTTAAACCTATTGGTATTATGATTTTTCAACACCCGCATAATCGCTTTCTTCAACGGTTTTGGTGACGGATCGGGGTATTCATGTTCGGCCGGTATATATTGCGGTGATATATTCTTTACATCATGATATTCGAGGTATTTTCTGACACAGGTAAAGGCTTCGCCCACTTTCCAGCGATGGCGCATGCGGGCCAGATCGGCATGTCCGTCTTCTATCAACGAAATAGCATCTTTGATATGCTTGCGAGCGAAATCTGGGCGCTCGCATAGGGGGTTATCATTTTGTAATAAAAGAATATAATCGGTATGAAGATTTTCTGCCAAATGTTTCATACCGGCGGCGATCCCTTTGTTGGGACCACCGCTATAGTCCCAATTGTAATGATTGGCGATTTGTTTGTCGGTATTTGAAATATCGGAAAAATAGATATGCTTTTGGTCAAATTGACCAAGAAACTCTTCGGGATAGCTGTTTAGGGCTTTCTGAAGAGTTTCATGCGCGTTCCATGAAAGAACACCTATGCCGACAGACTTATTGTTTATAACTTTCCCCATATATTCCGCTAATTTTTTCTATTGTTAAGACCAATAAGTTATTCGTTAATTGAAATAGTTTAAATACAAAATTTGCAATTATAAATAGTTGTTCAATGTGGTCAAATTCTATGCGCTATAGTTTTTCTGAATGAAATCAGATATATTTCCTGCTGTTTTTAAATCCGCTGGCCGTTAAAGGGATGAGTGCATGGCTGTTGATATGAATAATAAAATTGCCAATGTGATTTGCATCAAATGGGGCACGGCTTATGGCGCGGATGATGTGAACCGTCTTTATGCTATGGTGCGCCGTCAGGTGAGCGCGCATGAGCTGCGCTTTTTTTGTTTTACAGATGACAGCGCGGGGTTTCATGAGAATATACATGTGCGCCCTTTGCCCATTGTGAATTTGGAAGATCCGCGTGATTTAAAGCATATCTACCGCAAGGAAGTTGGTCTTTGTGATGATGATCTGGGCGGTCTGAACGGCCAGCGCGTTTTATTTTTCGATCTGGATGTGATTATCACAGGCGCGCTTGATGAGATGATCGCCTTCCCAAAAGATGACGAATTTGTGATCATCAATGATTGGAATACGGTTGGCGATCATGTCGGTCAAGCCACATGTTATTCATGGCGCGTTGGTACGCTGGGGCATATCAAGGCCGATTTTGAATCGCGCCCGAAAGAGGTTATCCGTAAATATCATACCTCCAGCCAAGGCTATCTTTCCGCGATGGTGCGCAAAACCTTGGGGCCTTTGAAATTCTGGCCGGAACAATGGTGCCGGAGTTTTAAATTCCACGCCCTGCCTGTTTGGTATAAACGCCCGTTTATGTCGCCAAAATTACCGGATAACACGAAGGTTCTGGCTTTTCACGGCCACCCGAAAATCGAGGATGCGATTTTAGGGCGCTGGTCTCCAAAAACACCGCCATTTTACAAGCGCGTGTATAAAACCATTTTGCCTGCCCCATGGATTAAGGAATATTGGCACGATAACCCTGCTTGAGCGTTTAAACTCGAATTATTTATGAGAGGAGATGGCGCGCCCGGGAAGATTCGAACTTCCGACACCTGGCTCCGGAAACCAGTGCTCTATCCCCTGAGCTACGGGCGCGTGCAGGGGTAATTAAGCACAGATGCGGATGGGCGACAATAAAAATCGCCTATTCCATGCTGACGGGTTCCGGCCCGGGCGAAGCAGTCGCGGCAGTAGCTTTCTTTGATATGTGGCTTTTAGGCAGCGGTTTTTGTTCAATATGAAAGCTGTCCTTTTCTGGCGAATAGCAAATAACCATTTTCTTCTCTTTCACATTTGTTTCTAGAATAATGTTGCCGATCATGTCTTTAATTGCATCGTTCATGAAGCGTTTTACTGGCCGTGCGCCCATTGCTTTATCATAGCTCTTCTCAACGATGGCTTTAATCGCTGTCGGGTTGACTGCAAATGAAATGTTACGATTCTTTGCGGCAGGTAGTTTGTTCATTTCTTTTACAAAAATTTTGGCTATTTCTTTTATATGGCCTTTTTCGAGGTGATCAAATGTTACGACTTTATCCAGACGGTTTCTGAATTCGGGTGTAAAGCTTGTTTTAATGGCCTGGTTGTAATCCGCAACCTGGTCATTGGCATGGGGTTGAAGGAAACTGGGAGGTGCTTTGGATATGTCAGAGGCTCCTGCATTGGTCGTCATAATCAAAACGACATTGGAAAAATCTACCGTTTTTCCCTTGGAATCGGTAAGTGATGCATTATCCATAACTTGCAAGAGAACGTTTGCAATGGAATTATGTGCCTTGTCCATTTCATCCAGCAACAATACACATTGCGGGTTCTTCGCGATTGCATTGGTTAAAAGTCCGCCTTGCTCATAGCCTACAAGACCGGCACTGGAACCAGTAAGATTTTTTGCGCTATATTCATCCATATATTCGCTCATATCAAACCGGACTAATTTAATATCAAGAAATTCGGCAAGCTGCTGTGCAATTTCGGTTTTCCCGACGCCGGTCGGGCCAGCAAACAAATAAGAGCCGACAGGCTTATTGGCTTCCTGCAATCCGGCGAAGGCGCGTTTCATGGTTTGGGTAAGTGTATCGATGGCTTTATCTTGGCCGATGACACGTTTCTTAAGGGTATCAGCCATTTTTAGAATTTTTCGGTTATCATTGGCGGCTTCTATGAAATTTTTCTTAATTTTGCTTTCTTCTGCCTTTTTGCTCTCTTCCATTGCGCCCGTCTCCATTTCAAATCTTTTTTGTTCTTCTTCCATTCTCACTTTATATGGAACTTGCAATACTTTTTCATCTTTCAAAAACTTTTCGAAATCTGCATCTGCAAGATCTAAAACGGTTTCGGATAGTGAAATTTTACTATATTTATCACCATGCTCCCGCAGAGCTTTGAGCAAACCAATATATCCAATATCGCTCTGATCGTGTTCTTTTGCCAGTTCTTCGGCTCTCTTCTTGATTTTTATGAAATCAGAGGAAATCGGGAACTTTTCGCCATCAACTTCTTCAGGGAGGTCAGTGGCTACGTAATAGGTGGCCTGCGCTTCCACTATGCTGACAAGGTTCTCATAAGGGAAATCAATAGCATCACACATCTCCTCTGCCTGTAGATCCTCGGTTATAGCCAGTAAAAGGTGAAATGGTTCTGTTCGGGGATGTTCTGAACAGGCTGCTATATCGACTGCTGCTGCTAAAAGTTCATGGAAAGGTGTGAAATCGGTCATTTTATTATTTATTCCCTGTATTTTTTTGATTTGTGAGATATTAGAGAATTAGAATATATTTTGCAAGCGGTATTTCGTAAAATATGCTGTACATAATGTAATTCCCGTAGGCTTTCTAAGTTATAGCGCGGCCGGCTGAGGAGGATTATTATTGCCCTCTGAAAGATTAGGCTGGGCAGCAGGAGCTCTGTTATCATTTTCAGGCGTTTGTGCCGGAGCATGCGGCTTACTCTCGAACGTAAATTCCTCGCCGTTAAACCCGATTACAATCTCAGCTTCCGATAAATCACGCTTTAATATGAATTGAGCCAATACATTCTTGATTTGTTTATCAATTACACGCTTGATCGGTCTTGCGCCCATTTCCGGGTCATATCCCATATCAACGATGGCTTCCAGCGTTTCCGGCAAGACCTTGAAAGAGAGATCATAGGTTTTGGCTGCGGCCAGTGTGTTAAGACGTTCGGCAATAACGGCCGCAACTTTAACCATGTCCGGTTTTGATAAGGGCTCAAATTGTATGACGCCGTCCAGACGATTGCGGAATTCGGGTGCATAGCGTGCTTTAACGGCGTTGCTGATCGTATCTTCTTTTTCCGGTTCGGAAGGCTTAAAGCCGATTGAGGCCTTTGGTTTTACTGACGCCCCGTCATTGGAGGTCATAATAAGAATGGTGTCGCGGAAATCGACCTTTTTGCCTTGGGCGGCGAGTTCACCATTATCCATGATTTGTAGCAAAATGTTAAACACGTCTGGATGTGCTTTATCCATTTCATCCAGCAACAGGACACATTTTTTATGTTGCCCGATAGCTTTGGCTAAAAGGCCGCCTTCATCAAAGCCCACATAACCCGGCGGAGCGCCAATAAAACGCGCAACTGTATGTTTCTCCATGAATTCGGACATGTCGATGCGTACAAGCTCGACCCCCAGCTCCTCGGCCAGTTGTTTAGCCAGTTCTGTTTTTCCAACGCCTGTCGGCCCAGGAAATAAAAACGACCCCAAAGGTTTATCTGGTTCATTCAAACCGGCAATATTACGCATTAAAGCTTCGTGGAGGGCCTCAATTGCCTTGTCCTGCCCAATAATATTCTTTTTCAAATATTGATCGAGATTGATGATCTTTTTACGGCTGTCCTGATGTTTCTGGAACTCTTCATCAATAGCGACCGGTGAAATTGCCGTTCCCTGTTGAGCGTGAAGCTTAATTGCGGGGACTGCGCCCTTATTGTTTTGTATAATAATATCTAGTATGTGTTCGTGATTTACCCCTGCGAAATTATTCAACGCCGATTTTGATTCAATATCGCCAAGTCTCTCTATATGGTATAATAATTCCAGATAAACTGGCTGGGAACTGTTGTTTTGATCGGCCATTTGTTGCGCCATCTTGCACAGAAAAAACGTGCGCGCATCAAAGGCCATGATACCGGCATGTTTGGCAAAAGACGAGGCAATATCACGAACAATATCAGTGCGTTTAAATTCCCCAAACAATTGGTCCACGCCAGCGCGTAAATTATCTATAGGGAAACCTGCCTTGCCCAGATATTCGCAGGCATCTTTATTATCTACGAGGGCCGTAAGCAGGTGAAAAGGCATGACGCGCTTTTGACGCATTTTTTTCGTCAGAAGCATAGCTTCATCTAAAATAACGTCAATTGGATTGGTTGGTATTTCAGCCATTTATTTATCCCTGTAATATTATTTATTTTCAGGGACTATAAGCAAAAATATGGTTTATGTCAATATAAATAGGAATAAAATTACGCAATTATCTTGTTAATTGTAAGAAAACATCTTCCAGATCGCTGTCTTTGGTTGAAATATCCGCTATTTCATATCCTGCATTTTGTATCGCGGCAATTAACTCGCCGACTTCCCGTTCACCGGGGCTGTAGCGGAAAATGACGCTACGCCCGCCTGCTTTTTCGGCGCCGAGTGCGGTTAGGCTGTCGGGCGCCGCGTCAAACGGGCGGTCTAGGCGGAATCGGATTTCCTTGTTATCAATGCGGGATAACAAGCTCTCCTTGTCTTCGCAGGCAATCATCTTGCCGTGATTGATAATAGCAATGCGGTCGCATAGTTCTTCGGCCTCTTCCAAATAATGCGTGGTCAGCAAAATGGTGACACCGCGCGCATTCAGGGCGCGCACATTATCCCAGAGCGCTTTGCGGAGTTCGATATCTACGCCCGCAGTGGGTTCGTCCAAGACCAGTATTGGCGGAGAATGCACCATCGCTTTGGCCACCATCAAGCGGCGCTTCATACCGCCGGAAAGGGCGCGGGTATAGGATTGTGCCTTATCCGCAAGTCCCATTGTCTGCAGCAACTCCATCGAGCGCCGCTCTTTTTTCGGCACGCCATAAAGGCCGCCCATTAAATCGAGAATTTGTAGGGGGGTAAAAAAGGGGTCGAAGGATATTTCCTGCGGCACGATACCGATCGAGGCCTTGGCATTACGCGGATTGGCATCAATATCATAATCCCAGATTTTCATCTGACCCGATGATTTCACCACTAGTCCTGCCATTATATTTATAAGAGTGGATTTTCCTGCGCCATTTGGTCCCAGCAGGCCGAAGATCGACCCGCGCGGTATATCAAGATTAATATCATCAAGGGCAAGCTTGGCAGAAGATTTACCGGATGCCTTATAGGTTTTGTTGAGATTTTTGATTTCAATGGCGTTTTTATTCATGCCTTTGAATTAGCGCATTTTATTCCGCCGTCAAAGCATTTTGTTGGGCAGGCTGCATTTCATACCCGTAATCCAGGACGGTTTTGCGTACATCGAAAATGACATCGCAGTATTTTTTCATCCGCGTATAAGCCTGATAGGCGGGGAGCAATTGTCTACGATCCGGCAGAGCGGGATTATTCGCCTCAGGATCCTGATTGTTCGGATTTGTGCGCATGAAGTGTTCTCTGAACCATTGCTGGATTTTAGGATGAATAGTGGTGGTTAGATTTTCCAGTTCATCAAAATCTTTTGTATATTGTATATCCTCGATTATAGATTTGAACAATGCGGGTGTGTCAGTGTTATCGGGGCATATGGGGGTCATTATTCCCTTGAATAGATTGCTAACCATATTTTTAGTGTCGTTAAGATTATTGATATGCGGCTGGTTTTCCAAGGCGAAATCAATATATTTTAATGTTTCGTTGCCGAGCCAATCGGCATGGCGCTCCTCCAGCTGTCCCTTGTAAACATGATCTTGTTTGCTGGCACTCAGACCATTAAAAACCGTTCCGACCGCGCTGTAGTAACGACCATTCTTTGCATACATATTGTTGACAGCGAGCGTTTCCCGCACGCCTGAAAGTGATAGGACGGGGGCATTGCGTATTTCGTTCTTACGCTTTTGTGCGTTTATCAAAGGGGTATCGGCATAGGCGCTGACAATAAAGTTGCTAAGGAGGTGTCCGAATTCGTGGCTCAGTGCCTTTATTGTAAAGCGGCGATCGCCGTTTAAATAACCGTTATGCGTATTGGCGCCATATATCAGGCCGACTTTTTGTCCCGGGTTGTTGTCATTGGCGGCGGC
>CAXBAL010000108.1:0-7345 GCA_963973475.1 uncultured Micavibrio sp. | reverse complement strand
ATCTCCAGCGCGGCCTTATTATCGCCTTGCTTTTCATCCGCGTATTTACACGGTATCAACAGGCTGAAGGTTGAGCCATTGCCTGTTTCACTACTCAGATAAATATCGCCGCCCATTAATTGTGCGAGATTACGGGATATAGGCAGGCCAAGGCCAGAGCCGCCATATTTACGCGATACAGAAGAATCGGCTTGTTTGAAACGCTCGAATACCAGATCAAAGTTTTCCGGCGAAATGCCAATTCCCGTATCGGCAACATCAACGCGCAAGAAATCCCGTCCCTCGCGCTCTTCGAAATCAGCCTTTACAGTAACGCCGCCCTTATCGGTGAACTTAATAGCATTGCCGATCAAATTCACGACAATCTGGCGCAAGCGCATATTATCGCCAAGAAAGTCAGTATCCTTCGTTGCATCATAATTAAAGACAAAGCTCACGCCTTTTTCCGAGGCTTTCAAACTCATCATAGAGATAATGCTTTCGAACAGATCACCTAATATAAATGTTTCTTCGGACAAATCGAGATCACCATTTTCGATCTTCGAGAAATCCAGAATGTCATTAATAAGGTCTTTCAAAGACGATGTGCTGTTATGAAGCGTGTTAATAAGCTGCTTTTGTTTATCATCAAGATTATCCTGACGCTTCATCATAATTTCTGCAATCCCGCTTATGGCCGTGAGCGGTGTTCTGATCTCATGGCTCATATGGGCAAGGAATTCGCTTTTTGCGCGGTTCGCTTCCTCGGCCTGATTTTTCTCGGCTTCCAGCTTTTCCGCCTCTTGTTTAAGATGCGTAATATCCGTGTGCGCACCAACCATACGAATAGCGGCACCATGTTTATCATAGATCGCCTTGGCGCGTGATTGCATCCAGACCCAGCGGCCAGAATTATGCTTCATACGGAATTCTTGTGAAAACTCCGATAAGCCACCTGCGACATATTTTTGAACAATGTCCAGAACTCTGTCGGCATCGTCTGGATGTATTAGCTCCCATGATTCTTCGGGCGTCCCGACTTGCGCCCCCTTATCATAACCGAGCATTTCAAAGTACCGACGGGAATAAAAGATTTTATTGGTTTCAAGATCCCAGTCAAAAATACCGTCCTGAGTTCCATCAATGGCCATTGCAAAACGGTCTTCGGTCTGTTTAAGAGAGGCTGCAATTCTCGAGCGTTTGCGTTGCGCATTTAATAAGAACGCATTAAACAGCAGCAAAATAACCGTGCCGACCGCCATACCGACAATTAAAGACGTCAGATAAAAGGACTTTTTGCCTTCCACCAGCTCAATACGTTGGTCAAGTAGCCCGTATTCTTCTTGCAGAACCGCAGAATTTACGCGCAGAATATTGTCTTTCATGCCGTTAACAACATCAATGCCGTTTAACAATTCCGGATGGGTGTTGCTTTCAGCTATACTCGCGCGCTCCTCCAATCTTGTCGTGAAATCATTTGTAAAACGGCGAATTTCATCCAGACGGCTTTGTTGCGCCTGATTGTCCTTTGTTAACTCACTTAAACGGGCAATTGTCTCGGACAAAGATGCTTTTTTCGCATCATAGCGCTCCATAAAGCTTTCATTACCGGTGAGAATATATCCGCGCTGGGACGATAGAATTGATTCAATCAGGGAACCGATTTGCTCCGCTTCCAATATAACCGCATAAGTGCGGTCAATTAATTGGTCGGTTTTGTCCAGCTCGCGGTCACCCGCAATCAGAAAATACCCCAACGCCCCTACCGCACCGAGCAGTATGACCATAAATATAAAAAAGTTGCGGACAAATACTTTATCCATAATCCATTTCTTTTCCAAAGGCATAACTTCACGACACTTAAAGCATATACTGTTCAATAGCTAGAAAAAAACGCCTTGTATGCGAGATACAAAGCGTTTTTATACTTATTTTATAATTGGCAGATTTATGCCGGCGGGGTACGCCCACGCAAGGCATGAACAACAGAAGCAACAATAAACAGTACAATAAATACCACAAACAGAATTTGCGCTATTTCGACTGATACAGCGGCCACTCCACCAAAACCCAGTACTGCGGCAATAAGTGCCAGTACAAGAAATGAAATTGCCCAACTTAACATGATAGTCTCCTTTCAGTTTTACTCTAATAATGTCCGCGGATGCCGCGTCCTAAACTCTTCATTACAAATACCAACCTTTATATAAAGAATAAGGTTCCTGAAATATTTAGTGGGAACTTTATCCTTATAACTCTGTTGGTTGCGGCGAATACATTTGAAGAAAAAAAGGAAGGACTTTTTAAAATGAAACATTCAAAATTACTAGCACTTGCAACAGTAGCCACTATTGGACTAGCTATTGCACCTGCACAAGCCGATCAGTATGGAAATAATCATTACAGCGATAGAACAGCGGGAGCAGGATTTACCTCTCACCACCTTGTTGAAGAAGAAGAATATCACAAGAAGGCCGAGCAATTGCCAGCCGGTGAAAAGCTTGAGCTTCGTGAATATCTTGATTATGAAACACGTGAGCCATGTCAGTTCTATCAGCCAATCCCACAAGGCTTCATGAGAGATGGTTGTCACTTGCGTCCGATCCCTCAGGAAACAACAAAAGTTGTAATTCAAGAGCCGAAAGAGCCGGTTAAAGTCAGCAATGTCATTGAAGATTACGAGATCAATTTCGCCTTTGACAGCGCCGCTATCGAACCTGCTGCACGCAACACGATTAATCAGATCGCTAACGAGATCAAACAATACAATCCACGTGAAGTCACAGTTGCAGGTTACACTGACAAGTCAGGCTCAGCTGAATACAATATCAGACTTTCCGAGCGCCGTGCCGAAGCGGTATCAGAAGCTTTGACAGCACAAGGCGTTGAAAACCGTGTTCTGGACAAACAGGCTTATGGTGAAACGAATTCTGCCGTGGAAACCCAAGATGGTGTACGCTTGCGTGAAAATCGCCGCGTAATGGTTGAATTCAGAAAATAAATTTACTATTAGATTGGTATGAGGTGGCATAATCTACCTCATACCACCCTATTCATCCCTAGGAGCGTAACACTATGGGACAGTACCTTCCCATCACCGACTTTGATATACAGGCATTAATTGATAATGAACTGGACTGGGAAGAAGAAAAGCGCATCAGAGCTTTCATCCAAAGCAATATATGTGCTCAAAAACGATACGATGAATTAAGAGAGCAAAAAGCTTTAATACAAAAATGGGCTAACAATAAATTTTTTCATTAGCCTAGAGCAAACACCTTAGTCTACCGGCTCATTACAGATTAAGGATCATAGCCCCAGATCAGGGATCATAGCCCCAGATTCAGGATCAAAACCTACCCCCATGTCTGCCGCCATCTGCTCGGCTCCTCCATCAATCATGACCGCTAAGCTGCTAAACATGTCAGATAGGGCATGTGCCAACGGGTTGTCCAACAAGATCTCCTTAACCGAGGCAAACAATTCTACCCCCCCGGGCATAAAATGCCAAATGGCAAGATCAACAGCACCAAGGGCCACAAACATCGTTGCGCCAACTGCCATTTTGAATACGCCTTTCAAAGAAAAAACATCATCAAGATCCGGTACCATACCCATATTTTTTTATCCTTTGCCTTCGGTAGGTTCTTATTTATTGAAAAACCAGTTGAGAATGATTATTAACGTTGACAACCTAACTGCAAATAATTATCAATGTCAATGCAAATGATAACTATTCTTAACTAAGGTGAGTAAACATGAAAAAAAGTCTTCCAACAACCGCCAGACAAGCCTTAATCGGCCTGACTTCGGCCATTGCATTCACACTGGCTGCAGAAGCGGCAGATGCAAATTCATATGAAAACAAATTTATCGAAGACCCATTTGCCACCGTCACCCAATCAGATCAGGCTTATATTGATATTCCAGGCAATGAATTCACAATGATTTTCAGAAGTGCTGCTTACCCTGAAGGTAAAAGCGTCACTATTGATCCTGATGACGTTATGCCCCTTAATCGCCCAGACACAGGGCGTGTCACATTGGTTCCCCGCAATCGCTTGCTAGCCAACATAAACGCACAATTGCCGAATATTCCGGGTTTTGATTACCCCGCACCCAAACCGGGCGAAGGTATCGGCGTAAAAGGCACCGTGCCTATGTTCAAACATTTGACTGACGATCCGATAATGGATCGAAGAGGCAACCTTATTGGCGGCGGTCACGGCCTGTCTGCCGAGGATATTACAGATGCTATCCGCAGATGTCTGGAGCCAAGAGGCATTCCAGGCCCTTCATAAAGCCCCCTTATAAGCGTTTAATTCACAGTAAAAAAAAGAACAACAATGACAGATCATGTGCTCGGTTATAAAGGCCATCGTCAATTCAAACCGCATCAATTAAAGGCGCTGGACGATAACAACATCCGCATCAATCATCTTGGGGGCGCTCAATATGAATTAATCCCGACGCAGGATGATGTTGCGCTTGATACTATATGCCCGTCTTATGTGGTGCATGAAAGCGGCGTGATTGACCGTGACAATTTGATCGCCTTCATGGATTGGTTAAACCAGCCAAGCGCATCCTTTTTAAGCCATATATCAGCAAAAAAACAAAATGATCCGGCCAATAAAACGCAGCGTGAATCCCTGCTCAGCTTTATGAATTTTGCCCTGTCCGACCGCGCGCAGCTTCAGGACAAAATTCGTGAGGAGCTGGAGAAAGAAACGGCAGAATGCCACGCAGAGACCGAGGATGCTATCCGCCGCAATGATGAATGGATCACCGAAAATGAAATCGGAAATGCCGATGTCTTTTCATGCTCCCTGCCCAACACCAGTCTCAATCCGGCAGCAGGCTACAGCTTTGATCTTGATGATAATTTTTTAAATGCCCATGATGGTCTGCATCAGCAAAAGGCACAGAAAATTTTCTGGGACTCCGTATCCAAAGCGACAAGTGGCCGCTATAAAGAGCCTGAAAAAACCATTACGCTGTCAGCAAAAGAGCTGGAGAATTTCTATGCTTATTCTCTGGAACACGATCTGCCTGCACTGGTCGAAAATGTGCGTTTTGAAACCGCTGTTCAGGAGAAAGCAGAAAAAATCAAAGACCGCGCGCGCACGCTTGCGCTTGGTCAGGCGAGAGAACCCGCATCTACCTCGCCCGGCAGTGTGAAACAAAAATTACACGATCTTTTAAATGCGACCTCTTCTTTTACACCTATCATGCAATCTGAATACCTTCAGAACTCCTGGTGGCGCGCGCATATTACAGAGAGCTGGTTTGCCGATAAAAACGATACGCCTTATGAAGAACTGGCCGAAGAATATGCTGTGTTTACCGCACTTATGCAGAGCTATTCAAAGCAAGCGGTTTTAACCCCGACACAAATGCAAGCCATAACCGAGGAATTCTACCCCCTCTTGATCACCACTGAAAAAGCAAGGGACATAATAGAAGACGCGGCACAAAAGGCTAAAATGAACGTACCGGAAGGTGTTTCCGCCTTTAAACAGGCCTTTAATAATGCCAGCACGACCCATATGCCTGTCGCGGATAAATTCCTGCCCGAGCACCATCAAGAAGCGCTGGATAATCTCGAGCACACCTTGAAAACCGGCCCCAAGGCATTCTTGGAAAGCCTAACGACCGAGCCCCTGAAAGGCGGCGCCGAGGCCGGATGGGACGTCACCAAAGATGTCTGGAATTACTGCACCGAAAGCCCGAAACAAGCCGCGCTCGTCATTACGGCGGGCTTTGCCCTTTATATGCTGAGCGCCAATACTGGCGTGGATGCGAACACTTTGGCCGCCAATAACGATATTCTTATGCTGACCCTGGACGGCATGACGGCAGCCCCCGCGCCTGATAGCTTGAGCGCAGAGGCCGCGCAATCGCAATCTTACCACTATGATGTCGGCTTTTCTTTAAAAAGCGCCCTGCAAGACATGCTGCAAGGCGATCTGGCAAGCCCCTATTACGTTTACAAACACTTCACCAATTACATGATGGTTGAGGGAACGGAATGGAGCATGGATACCTTTGATCAGGCGATGCAATATACCGCCGAACAAATGGGTCTTCCTGATAATGACAGCACAGCATTTTCCGCCGGGGCAAAAAGCACGATGTACGGGCTGGCCGCGTTTTACTTCAGCCTGAACCTGTTCCAAAACTTTTCTCACACCGGATTTTGGGGCTGGGCGGGTAAAAAAGGCTTTACGCATGGCGGAAAAGGCGCGCTGCGCATTGTCGAGCTGGCATCGCCTCTTATCAACCCGATCTACCAAGCGGGCCTCAACATTGCCGAGCTTACCCCATTCAAGAAAAAGAACAGCCTTTCCGAGCGTTTGTCTAATATCACCACAGCGAATGGAAAACCCGCACAATATCTCGGCCATCTGGATCTGGAAACCGACACGCACCAAGGCAGCAAGCCCGCCGTTATGGCCTTGGCCGAAGCCGCGCAAATACGCACAGACATTGAAAACACTCTGCCTGAGCATATTAAAGAGGCCCATATCGAAATGGAAATAGGCGGCGTTTCTTTTGGCAAGAACAAACGTGGAGCCTTGCGCCGCTCTTTCACCATAGGCGCTCAAAATCTGGCACCGACATTAAAAGCCCTATCGCAATTCGATCATGTGCTGGAAAATATGGCGTCCCATGTCGGCCTTGATGAACCGTGGTATAATGCATTTTTAAAACAAAAAATTGATACCGTTTCAGACGCGCTCGGCCAGTATCAGGATAGCGGTAATCTGGCAGCCCTACAAACATCCTTGCGCGATAATCTGCAAGATGTTATCGGCGCTGAAATCCGTCAAAGCGATGGGTATTCTGGCATTTGGCAAGCGCTAGCCGCCGGCGAAGAGATTGATACGAAAGCCCGCAAACAACTGCACCGCGATGCCAACCAAACCTACGGCAAGCTTAAGCGCAACAATGTGCTGGCTGAATACCGCGAAAATCAACTTCTGGAAGATCAGAGTTATACAGGGCATCTTTTGACCCGCGCCAAAATCGCGGGCGTTGGCCTGTGGCATGGTTTGGTCGGCGCCGCCCGCAAACTACAAAACATGGATAATGTCGTTCCGGTTCTTCCCACCGCCATTGCCACGGCGGGCACCGCGGCGGCATGCGTGGCGCTTGATATGTTCGGAATGGGCAATGCCCTGACCGATATCGGCTCCCAAGCCGCGGGCGTAGTAGCCTCCTCCACCATCATGACCGGTATTTTTGTCGGATATAACTGGTTTATTGACGATGTAATCTTTGTACATCTTGGTACGGGCGCGGGGCTTATGGTGGGAGGTATTGCGGCCAGAATGGCTTATAACCAGATTAAACCCCTTGTGGC
>CAXBAL010000107.1:0-7370 GCA_963973475.1 uncultured Micavibrio sp. | reverse complement strand
GAGGTTGTTGAAAAAGGCGATGTGCTGATTGCCATGAGCGAAGCGGCCATCAAGGAAGATATGGAGCGCGCCAAAAGCAGAGATTTATCCCTGACCATGCAGATCGAGCGCCTGCGCGCCTTTGTTGAAGGCCGCGAACCGGATTTCGCCGATTTGCCGAATGACGCCGTACAAACCGCGCAAGACCAAACGGCCTTCTTCGAATCTATGCGCGAAGCCCGCGTCAAAGAATCCGAAATAATCGCTGATCAGATAAACCAGAAAAAACAGGCCATTAATGCTTTTTATTCCGATATTTCCACCGCGCGTCAAAATCTCACCCTTGCCAATGACATGCATGCACGCCGTTTGGAACTGAACAAGAAAGGCTACACTTCCGATATGCAGATATTGGAGGACAAGGGCCGCATCAATGATCTGCAAGGCGAGATCAAACGCTTGAATTCGGGGATCATGGTCGCGCGCTCGGAAATTGCCGAATTTGAAGGCCGCCTGGCTTCCCTCTCGGCCAGCCATGTAGATAACGCCAATGAGCGCCTCGATGTCCTGCTCGCCGAAAAGGCGCAAAACGCGGAAATTATCGACAAACTGGAGGAACGCATCAGCCGCCTGTATATCAAGGCCCCCGCCAAAGGCCTCGTTAAAGGCCTGAACGTGAACACCATCGGCGCCGTCATTCAGCCCGGCCAGACCTTGATGGAAATTGTGCCGATGGATGAAACTTTGGAGGTACAGGTCAAAATTTCGCCAAAGGATATAGGCCACATCAAAATCGGCCAACCCGTGCAGGTGAAATTCTCCAGCTATGATTTCTCCCGCTATGGCTCGGTGCAGGGTAATCTCGGTCAAATTTCGGCAACCACCTTTTCAGATGATCAGGGCGGGCGCTATTACCAAGGGCGCGTTATACTCAATCAGGCATATGTCGGTAAAGACCCGAACAATATGATCATCCCTGGCATGACCGTCATGGCCGATGTGATCACAGGCGAGAAGACGATTTTGCAATATCTTCTCAAACCAATTCACATCTCACTCAAAACCGCATTTTCAGAACGATAAGGGGGAAATTATGGGCATTGCGTTGCATCCTGACGAAGCAAATTTCGAACTGTTAAACGCCGAAAAAGCGATGAATATTCTGGCCGTGGAGGACGATCTGCTCTCCATGACTTTCCTTGAAAAACAGATCAAAACCTTGGGTCATGCCATCTATAAGGCCGATAACGGCCAGGCCTCTATCACCATGCTGGAAAGCAAACGCGATCAGATAGATGTGGTTTTGATGGACCGCGAAATGCCGGTGATGAACGGATTGGAAGCGGTCAAGCTCATCAAGAACAATCCCGATCTGCGTAATATTCCCATCATTATGGTGACCAGCGCCGATTCAAATGACGAGATGAAAGAAGGGCTGGACGCCGGCGTCTTTTATTACCTGACCAAACCTGTAAAAGAAGAAATGCTGCGCTCTGTTCTATCGGCTGCGGTGCGCGAGGCCCGCCAATCCCGCACATTGGCAGAGGAACTCGGCAAGCACCGCACGAGCTTTAACCTTATCGAGAGCTGTAAATTCAACTTCCGCACTCTGGCCGATGCCGAGAGCCTTGCCGCCTTTGTGGCCAATTGCTTCCCGAATCCGCTGCGCGTGATCGGCGGTCTGGGGGAGCTCATGATAAATGCCATAGAGCACGGCAATCTCGGCCTTGGTTACGAGAATAAAACCACCCTGCTGGATCGCGGCACATGGCGTAGCGAGGTTGAGCGCATGCAACAGCTGCCAGAACATCAAAACAAAGTCGCCACCGCAACCCTCGCGGTAAAAGGGGACGGTATTTATGTGGTCATCGAAGATCAGGGCGCGGGCTTTAACTGGAAGAAATATATGCGCATCGACCCCGCCAGAGCAGGCGACAACCATGGCCGCGGCATCGCGCAGGCCAACGCAATCAGCTTCGACAAGCTCAGCTATAACGATAAAGGCAATAAAGCGGTCGCCTATGTCGGGCCGGAAAAACAACTGGAATGGTAATTCATGACGAATAATTGGCTATCGCATATCGCAATGCTGGTTATCGGCATTTCTGTTTCCTTTTGGATTGCCTGGATGGTGCATGCATCGCAAGTGCAACGGGCAAAGGAGAATTTTCACCACATAGCCGAAAAAGATGTGCGCCTGATCAAAAATGAAATCAAAGGACATGAAAATATACTCTATGGCCTCGGGGGGCTTTACCTTGCGTCAGAATATATCAGCCACGCAGAATTTAAACTTTTTACCGAAGTCAGCACAGTTGAAACCAACAGCTATGATGCTTTTGGCTGGATAGAGTACAATGCGAGAGATCATAGCTATAGTTATACCCACATCTTTCCGGAAGAACAAAGTGCTTATGAGGGCGCTAAAATAACCAGCAATAACCAAATGTACAAAATGATAGAAAGCGCCGTAAATAATCGCGAGACGTCACGCTTTCTTCGAAACCTCGACCAGATGCAACTAAACGATGTGCATCATCGCGTAAATGGCAACGATCAATTCCATCTTATAATCCTGAATCCGGTATTTAAAAATCCACGAACAAAAGAGGATCTTATCGGGTTAAGTTACAGCATTATAGATTTTTACATTTTATCAGATAGTACCTTAGCCCACGCCGCCGCAAAAGATTACGCAGATCATGTTGTCTATAAACTGGAAAGCGGGCAACCGGACATTCTTATTTATGGCACGCCACCTAAAAATATAAGCCCCTATGACTATACTGTGACCACTGATCTAAGTGATACAGTCATTAGATGGGTCGCTTATCCAACGCCGCTATTTTATAAAAAATACGGAGCCAATAATCTTTATCTCATTTTTGTCGTGCTATGCGCATTTGCCATGACGATCATCTTTCTCAGGCAAATGCTCCTCAGTATAAAAGTTTTAGATTCCGCGCGCCATAAGGCCGAAGAAGCCAACAGGTTGAAATCGAATTTTCTGGCCACTATGAGCCATGAAATCCGCACGCCCATGAACGGCATTCAAGGTATGGCAGAGCTGATTTTATCCTCAAATAATGAGACGCAAATCAAAAGCCATGCCGAGACCATCATCAGTTCCGGTGAGGTTCTGATGCATGTCATTGATGATATTCTGGATTTTTCCAAAATCGAGGCCGGGCGCATGGATCTGGACCCCATTGCCATAGATATGCTGGATCTTGCCGATGATGTCGCCGAACTCTACGCCCCCAAGGCCAGAGAGAAAGCCGTAGAGTTGGTCGTGCGCTATGTACCGGGCAGTGAGCGCTTTGTCTACGCCGATCCTGTACGCATGCGCCAGATATTAAGCAATCTCGTAAATAATGCGATTAAATTCACCGATACCGGCCATATCAGCGTCACCATCGAGGAAGATAAACATTTCGAGTGCGAGGATGGCCAGATCGCGTTAAATTTCAAAGTATCAGATACAGGTATAGGCCTCTCCGCCGGGGCGCAGGAAAAAATATTCGAGAAATTCTCGCAAGCCGATAATACCACCACCCGCAAATATGGCGGCACCGGTCTGGGGCTTTCAATCTGCAAAAGACTGATAGAAATGATGGGCGGCGAAATTGCCCTGCAAAGCCGTGAAGGGTACGGATCGACCTTTTATTTCACCCTTCCTTTTACCCGCAATGAGACAACAGGCCTGAGCACACCCAGACCGCCGGTATTAAAAGACATGCGCGTGTTGATCGTTGACGATCTGGCCGTTATCCGGCAATTGGTCTCGGAACAATTATCCATGGCCGCTATGCGTTGCGACACAGCCGAAAGCGGCGAAATCGCGCTGGAAAAGATGCAAGATGCCTATATTGATAATGATCCGTACTCCCTCGTTATTATTGATTATTTGATGCCTGATATGAACGGGGAAACATTGGCTGCGCTGATCAAGGATTATGATGATTTTAAGGATGCTTGCCTTGTTATGCTCACGGCGGCGGGCAGCCCGTCCAAAGACGATTATTTTGCAGGAAAGGGTTTTTCCGCTTACCTCTCAAAACCCGTGCGCGCCCATGCCCTGATCGAAACGCTGGCGCTGGTTTGGGAGGTATTCTCCAACGGCAACCGCCATGAAATGATCCATGTCGACCCGCACGCTTTGGGTAAAAAATACGAGGAAGAGAATAAATATAAATTACCGGGCGCCCATATTCTGATTGCCGAAGATAATCTGGTTAACCAGACCTTTATTCGCAAAACACTGGAAGAAATGGATGCTGATTTTACAATCGTCTCCAATGGCCGCGAAGCGCTGGACGCCATTGAGCAAACCGATTTCGACCTCGTCATCATGGATTGCCTGATGCCCGTGATGGATGGTTTCGAGGCCAGCCGCGAGATTACACGCCGCAAAAACAACGGCGAAATTCTGGGTAAGCTCCCGATCGTTGCCCTGACCGCCAATGCCATGAAAGGCGACCGCGAACGCTGTCTTGAGGCCGGAATGGAAATGTATCTCACCAAACCGGTCCGTAAACATGCACTTAAAGAGGCTCTTTTCACAATCTTGCGCGGTGACAAAAATAACGCTTCCAAACCGGCAAAAATTGTTCCCCTTCATAACACGCAAAACGATGACAACCTGATCCTGTGCGAAGCGACGTTGATGGAGGCCAAAGATGTCCTGAAGGATGAATACGAGCAAGTGCTGGAGCTCTATATATCAGGCAGCGCCGAGCGTATAAACGAAATCAAATCAGCCCTGTCTGAAAAGAATATAGAGGCCGTAATACGTCCAGCCCACACCTTAAAATCCACCAGCCAGCAGATGGGGGCATACCGACTCTTCCGCACTGCCAAAGAGATGGAATACACCGCCAAAGCCATACGGGAAGGCGTTTGTGAAAACGGTGAAAACATCCACGATCTTTTCGCCCTATTATACGATATTGAAATCCAATTTGCAGAAACACAAGACGCCTTAAATGCGCTGGAAAATTACAAGCCAAGGAGAAATATACCATGATGGTTATCGCTAAAAATACGGAAAGCCAATTGCTGCAGGAATTGCAAAAAATCAAAAAAAGCACAAACGGTTCGAAGCGCTGTTTCCATCTGGCTTTCTCACAATCCGACATGCCAAGCCAGACCGTGTTCGAGCATTTTATAAAATTGCTGCAAGAGGTTCCAAATGCCTATCTCGCGCAGGTCTATCTGTGCGAGGACAATGATATTTTTATCCTGATGGAAGGTTTTATGCAGCGCCAGTTTATGGAGTTCCTGCTCAAGCTCTCGGAAGCCATGAACACCGAAGAAATTATCGGTCTGGCGAAGATATTCGAGATTAACCGCGAATGGGCGGCGCTGGAGGAAATCTGCAGTGCTAAAATTATCCTCATCGAAAAACAAAATCAGGAACGCGCCGATGCCCTGCGCGATGAAAACCATCAAAAAATGTTGCGCGATATGATGGCCGGTCTGGACAAGGATAAGATAGCCTCACTCAAAGCACGCCGCCTCGAACATAGTGTTCCGGTCATTTTAATTGTTGATGACGACCAACTGTCCCGCACGCTGGCTGGCAATGTCCTGCGCGAGGATTACAATCCGCATTTTGCCCGCAATGGCCAAGAGGCCTTGAAAGAATTTGTAGCCAGCGCCCCCGAAGTTGTCTTTCTGGATATCGGCATGCCCGATATTTCCGGACATGAGGTGTTGGATTGCATATTCCAGATTGACCCAGGTGCCTATGTCATCATGTTCAGCGGGCGCAAGGATAAAGCCAATATGCTGCGTGCTTTTAAATCCGGCGCGCAAGGTTTTTTGGGCAAGCCGTTTACCCGAGAAAAGCTTTATCAGCATGTCTCTAAATCCCATTTGATACCGCAGCAAAAAACACCGCCTGAAAAACGGCAAGCCTGATAAGAAGAGCCCGCGATGCACGATAATATTTTGCCTTTACTGGAGACCCATTTTTATAGCGTGGCGGCCTTACTGGTTATTGCGATTGCCGGCTTATGCTGGCTCGTGAAATATATCTCCATGCGAAGGCTCTCCCGCTATCTTCACAAGGCAAAGCAGGAAGCGCGGGAAATGGCGCAAATCTCATATCTCAACCCCCATCCGCTCATCCAGATATCCCACGATAACCGTATTGTATATGCCAATTCCGCCGCATATGCAGCCTTTCCCGATCTGGGTAAAAAGGGCGTGAGCCATAGCGCGCTATCGGGCTTAACAGATCACTTTGAAATAGAAGAACCAATTGTGCGCGAAATAGCGTTAGGTACGAAAATTCATCACCAAACCATCGCCCCTGTGATGCGCGGCGATCATCGGGACCTTGTTATATATTGCTATGACATCAGCCAGCGCAAGGCCTATGAAGAGAGCCTGCGGAGAAGTGAAAAGCGCGCCGAAAACGCGCAAATGGAAGCCGAGCGCGCCAATAAAGCACGCGGCGATTTTCTGGCCAATATGTCCCATGAGCTCCGCACGCCGATGAACGGCATAATCGGCCTAACCGATATGCTGCTTGAAAGCCCTATGAAAGAGGAACAAAAAACCTCCCTGAAGGCCGTCAATAAATCCTCCCGCAATCTTTTAAGCTTGCTGAATGATTTGCTCGATTTCTCGAAAATAGAAGCGGGCGAACTCACGATTGAGACCATTGCTTTTCGCCCTGTGGATTTGCTACAACAAATCGAAAGCCTGCACGGCCCTGTCGCGCGTAGCAAAGGTTTACATCTCATAACGCGCTACGCCGATCAAATGCCTGACTTCATTATGGGCGACCCTTCGCGGCTTTTGCAAATTCTGAATAACCTTGTCTCTAACGCAATCAAGTTCACTCCGCAGGGCGAGGTGACGATTGAAATGGACGGCGAAGCGCAAGAGCGCGCAAGCTTCATATTCTCAATAACTGTGCGTGATACAGGCATCGGAATTCCGAAAAACAAACAACAAAGCGTCTTTGCCAAATTCCAGCAGGCCGATAGCTCAACCGCCCGCAAATATGGCGGCACGGGTCTTGGCCTTGCGATCACCAAAGATCTTGTGGCGATCATGCAAGGCACTATAAATATCGAAAGCGCGGAAGGGGAAGGCACGGCCTTCACCCTCTCCATCCCGTCAAAAATCGCTGATGAAACCGATATAGCGAGTAGCCATGAAGCACTCTGCCATCAAAATTTCTCCCTGAATTTGAACGCCAAAATCATGATTGTCGATGATCATCCCGTGAACCTGCTATATCTGCGCCAAGTGCTTACCCGCGCGGGCTTTGAAGGATTCGATGAAGCCGCTTCAGGCCGCGAAGCAGTTGAACTTTATAAAAGCCGCGCTTACGACCTTATCCTTATGGATTGCCAAATGCCGGATATGGACGGCTA
>CAXBAL010000106.1:0-7387 GCA_963973475.1 uncultured Micavibrio sp. | reverse complement strand
CAAAGAGAGCAAGCCGGTAAGGGGGCAGCACGTTCTTTACGCCGCGAAGGTAAGATACCTGCCGTTATTTACGGCGATAAAAAGGATCCCGTCAAAGTGACGCTGGATTCAAACAGAATTAATGTTGAATATAACAAAGGTCACATGTTCACGACCCTTTGTGATTTGAACCTCGGTACGGATAAGCACCTTGTGCTTGCCCGTGATATCCAGTTGCACCCTGTGACAGATATTGTTGAGCACGTTGATTTCTTGCGCGTTTCTGCGAAGACTAAAATTGCTGTGAATGTTCCCGTGAAATTCATCAATGAAGATAAATCTCCGGGTCTTGAAGACAAAGGTATCTTGAACGTTACACGTTATGACGTTGAGGTTGTTTGTCTTGCCACGAACATTCCTGATGAGATTGAAGTGAACCTTGAAGGTAAAGAGCAAGGCGATGCCGTGAAAGCATCCGATGCTACACTACCACAGGGGTCAAAATACGTAATTGATGATCGTGATTTCACGATTGCCACTATCATGGCGCCAAAACGTCTTGAAGATCTGGAAGCCGAGTTGGCCGAAGGTGACGAAGATGATGGTATCATCAGTGATGAAGAAGCCGCAGCAGCCGCTGAAGGCGCGGAAGGTGCCGAAGGCGAAGCGGCCGAAGGCGATAAAGAGTAATATAATATTAAACCACCAAGAGCGCGAAGCTCACCAAAAGCTGTTCAAGCGGGTTTGGTGTTCTTGGTGAACTTGGTGGTTTTTTCATGCTTGGTCTTATAAAGGCATTATTCCAAAAATCTGAAGGTGATTCCCCCGTGTATCTTTTAGTCGGTCTTGGTAATCCCGGTGATAAATACAAAAGCAACCGGCACAATATCGGTTTTATGGCGATGGATGTTATCGCTGCTGATTATATTTTTTCGCCGTTTCGCTCCAAGTTTCAAGGGCAAATTTCCGAAGGGCGCATTGGCGGACAAAAAATAGCGCTATTAAAGCCTGAAACCTTTATGAACAATTCAGGCCAGAGCGTAGCGGCGGCAGCCAAGTTTTTTAAAATAGAGCCGGAAAATATTATCGTTTTTCATGACGAGCTGGATTTGATGTCAGGTAAAGCGCGAGTGCGCTTGGGCGGTGGTAATGCGGGACATAATGGGTTGAAATCAATTCAGGCGCATCTGGGAAGCCCGAATACGTGGCGGGTCCGCATTGGTATTGGCCACCCCGGAGATAAAAATCGTGTGAGCGGCTATGTGCTCTCGGATTTTGCCAAGATCGATCAGGATTGGGTAGAGCGCTTGTTGCCCGCGCTGTCCAAGAACATTGATTTGCTATTGCAAGGTAAAGATAGTGACTATATGAGTAAAGTTGTTATGGATGCTCCTGCCCCGGCAGAGCCTAAAATTCAAAAGGAAGATAAGTAATGGGTTTTAATTGTGGTATTGTGGGCTTGCCCAATGTAGGAAAATCGACGCTGTTCAACGCGCTGACTGCAACGGCAGCAGCGCAGGCGGCCAATTTTCCATTTTGTACGATCGAGCCAAATGTTGGCCGTGTGTCTGTACCCGATGAGCGTCTGGATAAAATAGCGGAATTTGCCGGATCGGCGTCCATCATACCTGCCCAGCTTGAATTTGTTGATATTGCGGGTCTTGTTAAGGGCGCGAGTAAAGGAGAGGGGCTGGGCAATCAGTTCCTTGGCAATATCCGTCAGACCGATGCAATTATTCACGTGCTGCGTTGTTTTGAGGACGGGGATATTACCCATGTCGAGGGCAGTGTTGACCCGATCCGTGATGCGGAAACAATTGATACCGAGCTTTTGATCGCAGATATGGAGAGCCTTGAGCGCCAGATTACCAATATCGCGCGCAAAGCCAAGGGCGGCGAAAAAGAGGCCAAAGCCCAGCATGATGTGATGATGAAAATTAAGGCTGCGCTGGATGAGGGTAAGTCCGCGCGCTCTGTTGACCTGGATGCGGAAGAACTGGCAATGGCCAAGAATTTCGGTCTTATGACGCTGAAGCCAATTCTATATGTGTGTAACGTGTCGGAAGATGACGCGGCGGAAGGTAATGAGTTGACCAAGAAGGTCGACGCAATGGCCGCCGAGCAGGGGGCACAAAGTGTTATCATTAGCGCCGCTATTGAATCCGAAATTGCGCAGATGGATACGGCGGAAGATAAGAAAGAGTTTCTTGAGACTATGGGGCTCAATGAACCTGGTTTGAACCGCATCATTCGCGCCGGATATGTGCTTTTGGGGCTTCAGACGTATTTTACCGCAGGGCCAAAAGAGGCGCGTGCCTGGACATTGCGCCGCGGAGCCAAGGCGCCGGAGGCGGCAGGGGTAATCCATACCGACTTTCAAAAGGGGTTCATTAAGGCAGAAGTTATCGCATTTGATGATTTCGTGGCGGGTAAGGGCGAGCAAGGTGCAAAAGACGCAGGTAAGCTACGTCAGGAGGGCAAGGAATACGTTGTTCATGACGGTGATGTCATCTTGTTTAAATTCAATGTGTAGTATTATCTAGCTTAATTCGTCATACTGGGCAGTTGTTGCGGCGCAACGGTTGGTGCAACGGCTGGTCCGCCGCCACAGAGCGCAAGGACTTCGTCTGAAGGGGCGGTTATATCATTGCAATTCTCATTCAGCTCTTCTGCATTAGTGCGAGCGCTTGTCGGCTCAGCAGTGCGAAATGCGGGCGGCGGCGCAGTCTCTTCCTGAGTTGGTGGCAGCGGGACAATTCTGTCAACATCCGGATCAAGGGCGGCACCATTTACAACGCTTGGCTGTGCTTCTGCGATAACATCATTTTCTTGTTTGAAATCTGTTTCCCGGCGCGCCTCCATTGCGGCCTCGTAACGGCGTATATAAAGCACTTCCATATCGCCTTCGGGATCAACCGAGCGTGTTTGAAATTGTTGGTAGAGCGAGGTGTTTTCCATTACATCTTTAATTTCATGAGCAAAACTTTGCGCTTTAGCACCTGAAGGATCTTGTAGCATGAGCAGATCCATCATCTCATCGTAACTAATATCGTATTGCGCATCGTCATAGCCAAAGCGTCCACGGGATTGGTGATCGCGCCAGAAAAGTGTAACAGCATCCTCTTGTGATATAGTGGTGCTTTCCACAGCGATTGTGGAGCCATCGGGTAGGGAGAGTGTTGTATCGCTGCCGAATGCCTCGTTAAATTGCTCGGAGCGGCGACGCATATCATCGGCCTTGTACCAAAAATCTGGATTGGCCGCGTAATCGGCGTGCATGCTTTCATCAGTTACGGCAAGTAGCCGTGCACGGCTTTCTCGCATGGCGACTTCATCTGCGTCAAAGCCGCCCATGAAGATTTCAACATCATGCCAGTTGTATTCGCCATTGCGGAAATCCTCTATAAAGATTGCGCGTGCTTCAGGTGAATTAATATCGGTTATAATATTGTTGGGGTTTTCCTCGTTGTGACGATCCAAAGCCTCTGAAATCATTAGTTTTTGGGCGATGATGCCTGTTTCTGCTACGGAAAACGACTTATTATCTTGCCAGCCCAATTGTTCAATAACGGCCATAGCTTCTTCATCATTTTGGAACGCATTAAGAATGAGCTCGCCGCCGTTTCTATTGGCTTCTACAACTGCATCATAAACTAATGCATCGAATGTTCTGTATTCAGTGGCCTGTTGCCATTGATACTGTCCGCCTTCGACATTGTTTCTAGCGCCTTGGCGCCAAGCCTCGGTAATGGCTAATGGGCGCCCTTGAAAGCCACCCGGGAGCAGCCCTGATTGATTGGCGGCGGAAAAGTCCAGCAAGGTCGTACGGTCAAGCTGGTTTTGCATCGAAATAATTTGTACCAGAAAGATGCTTAAATCCGCGGCTGCGCGTTCTTCGACCTCGGTTTGAGCGTTTAATATTGCTTGCAGATCCGATTGGCTTACACCACCTGATAAAACAGTGTTCGTGCGCTCTTCCAAATCTTCATCACTGAGGGCTTGTCCGATATTAGTATAATGATCTTTGACAGCCTGTTTCAAGGCCTCCATAGCGATTTGTTCCGAGGCTTCGTCAATATCCGGGGTTGTTTCATCATTAACGCCGCGGAAATAATCAAGCAAGCCATCCTTTAAGTCATCTTTAGTGGCCGTGATTTGCGCTTCTAATTGTGGCGCGCTTGGTCTTGTATCGAAGAGCTGATCCAGGCCTGCATCTTCTACAGAGAAAGTCCATGAAGCCTCATTATATTTTTGTAAAAAGCGATGTGTCACAAAATTCAGGTGCTCAATATCAAAATTTGGATGCGCTGAATCTAACATTACAGGCGTGCCATCCAGATAGTGATCAAGCAATTGGCCGTTTTCGCCCATTAGAAAACGATCAATCGACCCATCGGGCTGAATGTGATATTCGAATAGCTCTGTGGGAACTTGTCCTTCCGGTAAGGCCTGCAAGCTGCCGTCAGGATTTACGCTCATCAGGACGTCGGTTCCATCTGCTTGTCTTACAAATTCATAAGGATTGTTATCGGCATCAAACCAGCTGCGGAAAATTTCGCCATCTGCTTGGCGAATACGGTCGTGAATATCGCCGCTTAGGGGGTTACGTATGCCATAGACCTCAATCATGTCTTCATCGAAAAGTTCGCGCATTTCACGGCGGAATCCCTCGTGAAAATGGGCGCCTGGAATTGCTTCAAGGATGAACGGGGCATCAATACTTTCAATAACGTTCTGTGGTATGCCCATTAAGGCGCCTGTACGTTGAATCAAACCATTTGCGGCAATGTCTTCGGGGGATGGCGGTGTCGGTGCTGTAGCATTTGGGTCGGTCGGGGGGGCTATACCCGGAGCCTCTCTGGATGCATCAAGCAAGGCGGCATCAATATCATCCTGAACGTCCTGAGGTAGGTTTTCAATGAGGTCGAAGAGTATCTGTAGGTCTGCAATGCGTTCACGGACATCATGTTTGGCGAAAGTTTCATTCTCAGCCAAAAAAGTTTGAAAGTGATCAAAATAGACATCCGATTGCTCGCCCATATATCCAGCGCGGTCAAGGCCAACATTTTCCATCTCGGCCAGCGGAGTATCATCAAGGGGGGCAAAATCAACTTCTGCACGGCGCATATCAGTTTGTATTTGTTCGATTGCACGGCTTAGAGCCCCTATGAATTCAGGATTGGTCGGATCATGTATTTCCGGCCAAGTGGGTTTGAATTGCTGTGTATTCATGCCCAATACAGGATAGTTGTTATTATCAATATCCGAGAGACCCGGAGCCGTCATGCGCGCCAAATGGCCTTGTAAAGTAATTACGGCATATTCTGCAAGGGCGCTAGAATCCTCAGGCACAGAATATTCTTCACCATAGTTGGTGTGCATATAAAAACGAGCTGCATTTTCCAATTGCTCAGGAGTTTCGGCACGGCTGATATATTCAGCGATTTTGGTTCTAAGCGTGTCAATATCTTCTTCGGTGAGATCTTCCGGAGACTCTGTGAGAACTTCCTTGAGAGAATCTTCCCAAAACTTTAATCCGCCGCGGTTATCATCTTCATCAAGGTCGGGGATCTGGGAAATTAGCGGTAAAAGATAATTAGGGAAATTTGCGCCATCGGTGACACCTTCTAAAAGCTTCTCAGCAATTACAAGACCATCCACATTTAAAGCATATTTTATATGGGAATTTGCTGCTTCTCCAGCCATTTACACCTTCTTTTACTCTATCGCCGCTATATAATTTATTCTTTTTATTTGCCTCATTATGCATTTTTTTCAGTGTTTTGTCAATTTTAGCACTGGCCTGTAATGGCGAGCGAGGGCTGTGTTATTTTTGTCTTACAAGCTTTTCGTAGGCATCCCGCAAATCACGCACAACAGGCCCGACGCTATATTTATGATCAGCTATGCTTCCTACCGCGGTGACTTCTGCAGCGGACCCGGTCAAAAAGCATTCTTCGAAGTCGCCTAGTTCTTCGGGCTTTATGTGTCTCTCGATTAACTCATAGCCTTTGTCTCTTGCCAGTTTTATTACAGTTTGGCGTGTAATCCCGTTTAAGAAGCAATCCGGCGTCGGTGTATGAATTATCCCATCTTTAATCAAGAAAAGATTGGCGCCAGTTGCCTCCGCAACATAGCCGCGGTAATCAAGCATTAGGGCATCATCATATCCTTGGGCTTCCGCATTATGTTTGGATATAGTGCAAATCATGTAGAGGCCTGCAGCTTTGGCTTGTGGGGGTGCCATATCCGGGGCAGGGCGTCTATATTGCGCCATGCATAGATTGATACCGTTTTCGCGCTTTTCTGCGGAGAAATAGCTGCCCCAATCCCAGGCCGCTATCGCCATATGGGTCTGGGTTAATTGGGCGGACACACCCATTTGTTCCGATCCGCGCCATGCAAAGGCACGAACATACCCGTCTTGTATATCATTGGCTTTAAGAACTTTGTCTTTCAATGCGGTTAGTTCTTCGGCGCTTAGCGGCAGTTTCATGCCCATAATGGCCGCGGATTTATGAAGGCGCACGGAATGTTCTTGTGATTTGAAAATAACACCGTTATAGGCGCGCTCTCCCTCAAATACACAGCTGGCATAATGCAGAGCATGGGTCAAAACATGTATTTTTGCGTCCTTCCAATCGACCATCTCGCCGTCCAGATAGATTTTGCCTTCACGTTGATCAAAAGGAATTGCTGCCATTTATTATTGCCCGCTTATTGTTTTGTTATGAGGGTATTGTAGTATTGTTAATCTATATAATTATTACTCATATAAAAATTAGTATGCGATAAAAGGATCATTTGTAAACGGGTATATGCAAAAATGTTAAAAGAATTGCCACATATTCTGGTCGTCGATGATGATCATCGTATTGCTTCGCTGGTTTGCAGATATCTGGAAGACCATAAGTATATTGCTGTGCGTGCGTATAGTGCAGAGGAAGCGCGGACTTTGCTTAAATCTATGCAGTTTGATGCATTGGTTCTTGATGTCATGATGCCCGGAGAAAGTGGTGTCGAGTTCGCGCAGTTTTTGCAAGGGCAAAATGACCCTCCCCCAGTTTTGATGCTAAGTGCGCTTGGTGAATTTGAAGACCGTATGAAGGGGTTTGAGGCCGGTGTCGACGATTATCTGGCCAAGCCTTTTGAGCCAAAAGAACTCCTAATGCGTCTGAATGTGATTTTAAAACGAACTCGCCAAAAACACGGTGTAAGCCAAATTCGTGTGGGGCGCTGGGTATATGATAAAAACACACACAGGTTAAACGATGGCCAAAATGAAGTCAGTTTAACCACCATGGAAGCCAATTTGTTGAGCGCTTTGTCGCAATCTTCTGGTGAGGTTATAAGCCGCGAAGACTTGGCACGAACCTGCGATCTAGACGCTGGCGAGCGTACCATTGAC
>CAXBAL010000105.1:0-7508 GCA_963973475.1 uncultured Micavibrio sp. | reverse complement strand
CGTCTCCGAGCTGAAAAATCTGGAAGAAAATCAGACCTTGCTGGTGCAATCGGGCAAACCTGTCGGCGTATTTCAAACCCATGCGGATGCCCCGCGCGTGCTCATCGCCAATTCCAATCTGGTGCCCAACTGGGCAAACTGGGATCATTTCAATACACTCGATAAAGCGGGTTTGATGATGTACGGCCAGATGACGGCGGGAAGCTGGATTTACATTGGCACGCAGGGCATTGTCCAAGGTACCTACGAGACCTTTGTCGAGGCAGGCCGCCAGCATTACGGCGGCGACCTTAAAAGCAAATGGATACTAACAGGCGGCCTTGGCGGCATGGGCGGCGCGCAGCCGCTGGCCGCTGTCATGGCCGGTGCCTGCTGCCTCGCTGTGGAGTGCAACGAAGAGAAAATAGATTTCCGCCTGCGTACACGCTACGTTGATGAAAAGGCGCACACGCTGGATGAAGCGCTGAGCATGATTGAAAAATGGACGGCTGCGGGCGAGGCCAAATCGGTCGGGCTGGTTGGCAATGCCGCAGAAATTTTCCCTGAAATCCTAAAGCGCGGCGTGAAGCCTGATCTGGTGACAGACCAGACCTCCGCCCATGATCCCGTGCACGGCTATTTGCCGGAAGGGTGGAGCGTGCGAGAATGGATAGAAAAGCAGCAAAGTGATCCGAAATTCGTTGAACTTGCGGCGCGCAAAAGTATGCGCAAACAGGTTGAAGCCATGGTGGAATTTGCCGAGTGCGGCGTGCCTACCGTGGATTACGGCAACAATATCCGTCAAGTCGCCTTTGATGAGGGCTTCGACAAAGCCTTCAGCTTCCCCGGTTTTGTGCCCGCCTATATTCGTCCGCTTTTTTGCCGCGGCGTCGGGCCGTTCCGCTGGGCGGCGCTTTCGGGTGACCCTGAAGACATTTATAAAACCGACCAGAAGGTGAAAGAGATTTTGCCGGATAACGAACATCTGCATAACTGGCTGGATATGGCGCGCGAACGCATATCCTTTCAGGGCTTGCCCGCGCGCATTTGCTGGGTGGGCTTAGGGGATCGGCACCGTTTGGGGCTGGCGTTTAACGAGATGGTTGCCAGCGGGGAGCTAAGCGCGCCTGTAGTGATTGGTCGCGATCATCTGGACAGCGGCTCTGTGGCCTCGCCCAACCGCGAAACCGAATCCATGATGGACGGCTCGGACGCGGTCTCGGACTGGCCGCTCCTGAACGCGCTTTTGAACACCGCCAGCGGGGCGACTTGGGTAAGTTTGCATCATGGCGGCGGGGTTGGCATGGGCTATTCCCAGCATTCCGGCATGGTGATCTGCGCCGATGGCAGCGAAGACGCGGCGCGCCGTTTAGAGCGCGTGCTCTGGAACGATCCGGCCAGCGGCGTCATGCGCCACGCTGATGCGGGCTACGAAATCGCCAAAGACTGCGCCCGTGAGCACGAGTTGAATTTGGGCGCGATCTTGAAAGATTAATCCAGCATAGCGCGGGTGAGGGCATCAATTAACCGCACGGCAGTGCGGGTAGCGCATCCGTTATGATCGAGCGATGGATTGAACTCCACGACATCGGCGAGCGGCCAGCTTACCTGTGCTTTGCCGATATGTTCGATAATGGCCTCCAGCACCGCGATGTCAACGCCGCGCGCCGATGGGGCGCTGACGGCCTGCATTTGCCAATGCGGCAAAACGTCCAGATCAAGGGTGAGGTAGAGGACGTCTATTTTGCTGAGAAAGGCATCAATGGTTGTGAGCACTGTATCAAGATTGTCGCGCGTGACCCTTATCCAACATATACTGAACGCCCCAATCATCTGCGCGTTCGAACAATGCCTTGGTGTTGCCGCCTTCGGCGATGCCCAGTACGAGGTAATGAAAATGTTGTCCGTTGTCCTTAAGGGTCTTGCGGATTTGCGTGAAAGGCGTGCCCGAAGATATACCGTTCTTACCAATCAAGCGAATATCGAAATGCGCATCCAGATTGAGGATGCCGATGGTTTTTCCGCTATCCTTTAGGGAATTGTGCAGGCCATGGAAACTGCCCGCCGCGGTTTCATGCCCGCCGCCAAGAACGAGGGTTCTGGAGCCGCTTTGCAAAATATCCGATACGGTACTGGCAAGCCCAAGCTGCGCATCGGCCAGTGGGTCTTGCCCGCCGAGAATAATGTCAATATTGCCTGCATCGCGAATATGGCCGCGCCCGTGCCAAGCAAGATTAGCCAAAGCCGCGCGCAAAACATCCGGCGCTTCGTGCGCGCCTGTGCGCCCTTTATTGCGGGCAACGCCTATATCGCAAGGAAAGCCGAGCAGGGTAAGGTCGGGATTTTGATTGGGAGTATTTACAATATGGTGCCATCGGCGCGCCTCTGCCCCGTCTTCGGGATCATCGCGTCCGCTCCATGTGAATATAGTGCTCATAATTTAGGCGCTCCCTTTATCCATTCCCAAGTATTTTATTGGAAATCTGCGGGAGCGCCTATGATTTTTTATAACGAATGCTTTATTAATTAATCAGCCAGCAAATATGCGCCGTCCTCGTCATGGACTTCCTTGCCGGTGACAGGCGGATTAAAAACACAAACCATGCGCATATGCGTGCCTTTATTCGCGCGCAAAACGTGCTGGTCATTGTCGTTCAGGGCATAGATCGTATCGGTTTCAAGGTCGTGGGTTTCACCAGTTTTCAGATCTTCGATCTCGCCTTTGCCCTCGATCAGATAAACCGCTTCGAGGTGGTTTTTGTACCACATATTCAGCTCGGCACCTTCCTTGATCACGGTATCATGGACGGAATAGCCCATATTGTCATCTTTCAGGATCAGGCGGCGGCTGTTCCAGCCTTCGGTATCCACGTCACGCTCTGTACCTTTGATGTCATCCAGTTTTCTTACGATCATAATTTTTCTCCTTTTATATGTAATCGTTGATGGGATCGTTATTTAATCGGTAGGGGTTTGTACTATAATGTCCCCGACATGCAGGAACGGCGAAGCATCGAGTTTATCGGCCTGCATCAGGCTCACCACGCGTTGAAGTGCGGAAAGCAGATAGGTTTGCTCCCACTGTTCGAGCTGGTTATATTTATCCAGAAACTGGTCTTGCAGAATCTCGGGGGCTTCGGAGATTTTATTGCGGCCTGCCTCGGTTAAGGTGGCGTGCACAATGCGTTTGTCTTGTTCGCTGCGGATGCGCGCGACCAGTTTTTTGTCCTCAAGACGGTCAATGATTGTGGTAACGGTGGCCTGGGTCAAATTGACGGTGTTGGCGATATTGCTGATGGCGACATTTCCCATCTCGGCAATGGCGTTCAGCACCATAAATTGCGGCGGGGTCAGGCCGGATTCTCTGGCCAATTGTTTGGAGCGCATGTCTGTGGCGCGAATAATACGGCGCAACATGATCACAATTTCTTCTGATTTATCCATTATAAAGCCCTCATCAAAATGCGGATCGTAAACCATAGTATTCAAGCTCGTCTTTCTTAGCCAAGAAATAGTGAAAATACAAGCTAACAGCGGGTATTAATTTCTATTCCTAATTATTATGAAGCAATAAACATAGGCTTAATAAGTTAGGAAATCAAATTATTTTTACGAAATAATCGCTAATTTAGTCAAAAAGCTTGATAAAAATAATTCGTAATGCTAACTATGTGTTTCTTAATAATTTAGAAAAGCTAAGTAATTTAATTACAAGATCAAAGAGGTTCTATAAACATGTCCGATCATAAACAAAGCAATGTTCGTGCGATGCTATCCCCGAAAAGCCAGCCGGAGAAAAAAGTATTTGATGCCGAGGCGCTGGAAATTCGCGAGCCGAAATCCAGAGATGGGTCAGCCATTTTCGAGCTGATCGAAAGTTGTCCGCCTTTGGATACAAATTCCATGTACTGTAACTTGTTGCAGGCTTCGCATTTCTCGGAAACCAGCGCACTGGCCGATGTGGATGGGCAGCCCTATGGTTTTATATCGGGCTATATTCATCCGAAAGACCCCACTATCCTTTTTATCTGGCAAGTCGCCGTGCATGAAGATGCGCGCGGCATGGGTTTGGGTAAAAAGATGCTCTCGGATCTTCTGAACCGCGCGACCTGTGAGGGCGTTGAAAAACTGCAAACTACAATCACACAGGATAATAAAGCCTCATGGGGCTTGTTTAAATCCTTCGCGCGCGATCTGGACGCGGATTGCCATGACGAGGTTTTGTTCGAACGCAAAGACCACTTCAAAGGCGCGCATGATAGCGAGCATCTGCTGACAATCGGGCCGTTTTAAGGCGCCCACTCTATATATAACTCATATGAAATTAGGAAAAAACAATGACGAAATCACAAAACAATACAGATGAAACGACAATTTTCGATGATGTGGAATCGAATGTGCAAAGCTATGCCCGCTCCTTCCCTGTCGTGTTTGAAAAGGCGCAAGGCGCACATATCTATGACCGCGAAGGTAATAAATATATAGATTTTCTGGCTGGTGCAGGCTCGCTCAATTACGGCCACAATCATCCGGTTTTGAAAAAGGCCTTGATACAGTATATCGAGAGCGACGGCATCACCCACGGTCTGGATTTCCATTCCGCGGCGAAGGAAAAATTCCTGCAAAACTTTAAGGACATTATATTGGAGCCGCGCGGGCTTGATTACCGTGTGCAGTTTACAGGGCCGACAGGAGCCAACGCCGTCGAGGCCGCTTTGAAGCTCGCCCGCATGGTGAAAAACCGCACCAATGTGATTGCGTTTACCAACGGCTTTCACGGCGTAACGCCTGGCGCGCTGGCCGCTACGGGTAATTCCCATCACCGCGGCGCCGCCGGTATTTCACTGGAAGGCATCACGCGCATGCCGTTTGATGATTACATGGATGATATGGATACGCTGGGTTATATGGATCAAATGCTGAGCGATAACAGCAGCGGTATTGATCATCCGGCCGCAGTGATTGTCGAATGTATTCAGGGCGAGGGCGGTCTGAACGCCGCGCGTCTTGAGTGGCTGAAAGGTCTGGAAGAGCTTTGTCACAAATACGACATGCTATTGATTGTTGATGATATTCAGGCAGGTTGTGGACGCTCCGGCACGTTCTTTAGTTTCGAGCCTGCGGGCATTACTCCCGATATTGTAACGCTTTCGAAATCCATTAGCGGTTACGGTTTGCCGTTCGCGATTACGATTTTCAAACCGGAGCTGGATCAATGGGAGCCGGGTGAGCATAACGGCACGTTCCGAGGCAACAACCATGCCTTTATCACGGCCGCAACGGCATTGGAGTATTTCTGGTCAGATGATAAATTCGCTAAATCCGTCCAAGCTAAAGGCGAGATGATGCGCGAGCGGATTGAGACCATTATCGGGCAGCACCCGCACGCTAATCTGAAATCAAAAGGGCGCGGTATGATGCGCGGTATTGAATGTGAAAGCGGTGAAATTGCCGATAAAATTACATCCGCCGCCTTCAAAAAGGGCGTGATTATCGAGACCAGCGGCCCCGAAGGGCAAGTTGTGAAATGCCTTTGTTCTCTGACGATTACAGAGCAGGAGCTTATGGATGGCTGGAACGTCGTCGAGCAAAGCTTTGCCGAGATACTGGGTAATCAGGCCGCGCTTAAAAAAGCCGCCTAGCACTAAATAATAAATTTTACAGGAGTATAGAATGACTGGACACACCGTTGAGAAAATTGGTGGCACGTCGATGCTGCAGGCCGATATTGTTATGGACAATATTTTGCTGGGCGATCGCGGCCAGGACGAAATCTATAATCGCATATTTGTGGTCTCGGCCTATGGCGGGATGACGGATAAATTGCTGGAGCACAAGAAAACGACCAAGCCCGGCGTTTATGCCTTGTTTAGCGCGGCTGACAGCGAATGGGCATGGAGCGATGCACTTAGCGATGTGTGCCGCGAGATGTGCGAGATCAATGAAAAGATATTCGATGATCCCAGTGATATTGCCGAAGCGAACCGCTTTGTCAAAGAACGTATCGAAGGCGTGCGCAGTTGTCTGATTGATTTGCACCGTCTTTGTTCTTACGGTCATTTCAAGTTGAAAGAGCACATGATGACCGTGCGCGAGATGTTAAGTGCGGTAGGCGAAGCCCATAGCGCCTATAACACAACGCTGCTGCTGCAAAAACGCGGCGTGAGCGCGCAGTTTGTCGATTTAAGCGGCTGGCGCGAGAGCGGCCACCCCGATCTGGATGAGCGCATTGTGAAAGCTTTCGAGAGCATTGATCTGACTAAAACCTTGCCGATAGTGACAGGGTATGCGCATTGCAATAAGGGCTTGATCAAAAACTATGACCGCGGATATTCGGAAATTACATTTAGCCGTTTGGCGGTTTTAACGGGCGCAAGCGAGGCGATTATTCACAAGGAATATCACCTCAGCAGCGCTGACCCGCAAATTGTTGATCAGGACAAGGTCTTTACCATTGGCCAGACCAATTATGATGTCGCCGACCAGCTTTCCAATCTCGGGATGGAAGCAATCCACCCGCGCGCGGCCAAAGGCTTACGTCAGGCGGAAATCCCGTTGCGTGTACGCAACACATTCGAAAGAGACCATGAAGGCACAACCATTCGCGGTGATTACATCAGCAAAAAGCCATGCGTTGAAATTATCGCAGGGCGCCGTAATGTGTATGCGGTCGAGCTGTTCGATCAGAACATGGTGGGCGTGCCGGGATATGATGAAAACATTCTGGAATATGTTCGCAAACACAATTTGAAGATCGTAACCAAGGATTCCAACGCCAATACGTTGACCTATTATCTGGCTGGACCAATCCGCGAAATCCGCGGCATCGCCACCAAGCTGCAAAAGCAGCACGAAAATGCCGAGATCAATATTCACAAAATTGCGATTGTCTCGGCCATTGGATCGGATATGAACAAGCCGGGTTTGTTACTGGACTCCGTGGCTGCGCTGGCCGATCAGGATATCGAAATTCTGGCCATTCACCAAACGATGCGCCTATCTGATATCCAGTTCATGATCTATGAGAAGAACTATGAGGACGCCATTCGCGCCCTGCATAGCAAGCTGATCGAAGATCATGTCGAGAAAGGCCAGATGACGCTGGTGGCGTAATCCTACGCCGCCTCGGCCAAAATGCCTTCGCGTTCCAGCTCGGCTGCCACTTTGGTGACGGCCAGTCTGGCTTTTTCAATCACGATATCAACCTCTTCCTTGGTAATGCAAAGCGGTGGCGAGAAGCCGAGAATATCGCCATGCGGCATTGCGCGGGCAATAATGCCTTCCGCCAGCGCCGCGTTCGATATGCGCGCGCCGATTTTCAAGGATGGCTCGAAGCGTTCCTTCGTGGCGCGATCAGCCACAAATTCCAGCGCGCCCATAAGACCAACACCGCGCACCTCACCAACGATAGGCATTTGCGCGAAAGTCTCTTGCAGGCGTTTTTGGAAATACGCACCGGTATCGCGCGCATTGCCGGGCAAATCTTCACGCTCGACAATGTCCAGAACGGCGTTGGCCGCCGCGGCGCC
>CAXBAL010000104.1:0-7509 GCA_963973475.1 uncultured Micavibrio sp. | reverse complement strand
CGGGAAGGGCTGGAAAATGCTCATGTCCGCTCTTGCCGCAGGACGCGGGATATCTCTGCCTTCTTTATCTGCTGCGGGCGCTGCCTTTGCCGCACGCACAACGGGTGCATACTCCCGTATTCGAGAGCAGTTCGGTATTCCAATCGGGAAATTTGAAGGCATTCAGTTGCGGCTGGGGCGTATGGCGGCCAATGCTTACCTGATTGACGGTGCGCGGCGCCTCACCTGTGCAGGGCTGGATATGGATCATGATCCGGCGATTATATCCTCCATTATGAAAGCGCACGCAACTTACCGTATGCGCGATTCTGTGATTGATGCAATGGATGTGCACGGCGGTAAAGCGATCATACAAGGGCCATCCAATTATATAGGGGGCCTTTATGATGCCTTACCTGTCGGCATCACGGTGGAAGGTGCGAATATAGTAACCCGCAATTTGATTATCTTTGGCCAAGGCTCCATACGCTGTCACCCTTGGCTGCTTAAGGAAATGCAGGCGCTGGGTCGGGAGGACAAAAAGCAAGGGTTAGAAGAATTCGATCATGCTTTCTGGGGCCATGTCGGTCATAGCACCGCCACCTTATTCCGCGCATGGGGTAGAACATGGAGTGCATCGAAATTTGCGCCCGCCCCGAACAAAGCCCCAGCCAAAATCAAACCATATTATCAGAGCCTTAGCAGATACTGCGCATCTTTTGCCCTGCTATCCGATGCGGCGTTCCTTACGCTGGGCGGCAGCTTAAAACGCAAGGAAATGCTTTCCTGCCGTTTGGGCGATATATTGTCCGAGCTTTACCTGCTTTGCGGCGTGCTTAAACGTTGGGAGGATGAAGGGCAGAATGAGGAAGATTTACCGCTTGTGCAATATTGCATGGAAGATGGCCTAACCCGCATTGAAACCACGATAGCGGCCGTATTAAAAAACCTCCCCGCTCGACCAATGGCGTGGCTGGTCAAATTTTTCATTCAGCCTTTGGGAGCCAAAGATTACGGCCCATCCGATAAACTGACGCAAGAATGCGCCGAAATACTAATGGAACAATCCGCTACCCGTGATCGTTTGACGAAGGGATTGCATCTGGGGTGCGAAGGGGATGCTGTGCATACTCTGGAACGCGCATTCACCCTAACACATGAAACAAAACCCTTACGCGAAAAGATGAAACAATTGGGGTCAAAAACTATTGATGAAGCGCTGAAAAAAGGCGTTTTGAATGATAATGAAGCCGCCAAGCTGAAAGAATTGCAACAGGCCAAACAAAAAACTATCGCCGTTGATCATTACGCGCCAGAGGAATTAGGCCCCCGCGTGAAGAAAGCAAAAGGATAAATTATGAGCACTGAAAAAATTCAAGATCATAGAGCAACGAGCCACCGCCCCGTCTATATTGTAGATGGGTCCCGCACCCCCTTTATCAAGGCGCGCGGTGAACCGGGGCCATTTACACCTGTTGACCTTGCCGTACAATGCGGACGGCCTTTATTGTTACGCCAGCCCTTTGCCGCGAACGAGATTGATCAGGTCATCTTGGGATGCGTAAATGTAATATCCGAAGAGATGAACCCTGCCCGCGTTGCTGCTCTGCGCCTTGGCATGGGCGATGATATGACGGCCTTTACCGTGCAGATTAATTGCGGCTCCGGCATGCAATCCATTGATACCGCCTATAAATATATCCGCTCCGGCGAATCCGACATGATTATGGCGGGCGGTGCCGAGGCTTTGAGTCAAGCGCCTTTGTTATTCCGTCAAGAAGCCGTGGAATGGTTTTCTTCACTCTCGAAAGCCAAAACCACAATGGAGAAAATCAAAGAAATGGCTTCGGTTAACCCTAAATACTTCACCCCCGTGATCAGTTTAAAACGTGGCCTGACCGATCCGGTTGTTGATTTGAATATGGGTCAGACAGCAGAAAAGCTGGCTTATCTATATGGCATAACCCGCGAACAAGCCGATCAATATGCGGTTACCAGCCAGAAGCGACTGGCAAAAGCGCAAGAGGAAGGGCATTTTGAAGGGGAGCTAGAGCCCGCTTTCAGCCGTGATGGCACGGTCTATGATCATGATGATGGCGTGCGCCCGAACAGCTCGGTTGAAAAGCTCGCGAAGTTAGACCCCTCCTTTGAAAAACCATACGGACAAGTAACACCGGGCAATAGCTCGCAAATCACCGATGGGGCCTCATGGGTATTGCTTGCCTCAGAAGAGGCCGTAGAGAAATATAAGCTCGAGCCTATCGCCTGCATCAAAGATAGTGAATGGTCGGCGCTTGATCCTTCCATCATGGGCTTGGGGCCAGTTTTGTCTTCCACCGAAATCATGAAGAGAAACGACATAACGCTTGGCGATATTGATCTTTGGGAAATTAACGAGGCCTTTGCCGCGCAAGTTCTTTCTTGCCTGAAAGCATGGGAAGATGATGAGTTTTGCCGCGATATTCTTGGCCTTGAAGGCGCGGCGGGAACGTTGGATCAAGACAATTTAAATGTTGATGGCGGTGCGATTGGCCTCGGCCATCCCGTAGGGACGAGCGGCAACCGGATTGTCCTGCATCTTGCCAATGCCATGCAGCGTTTGGGCAAAAAGCAAGGCATTGCCTCGGAATGTATCGGCGGCGGTCAGGCCGGATCAATGTTGATTGAAAGGGTATAATGATGAACGCACAAATTCTAAAAAAGATTGAAAAAGAACATTATAAAGACATCAAAGCCTCCTCGCGCAAGCAACACTGGGGCATAAACCGCGATGCGGATGATTTTCTTTGGCTAGATTTTGACAAAAATGATGCCAGCGCTAATACGATTGGCGAGGGTGTCCTTGAGGAGCTGGATGAAATTCTGTCCGAGGCAGAAAAAGATTTGCCCAAGGCATTGGTCATCCGCTCCATGAAAAAGGGCGGATTTTGCGCCGGCGCTGATATCAAACAATTTCAGGAACTGGATGAAAACGGCATGCGCGATATGCTGAGCCGTGGTCATAAGGTACTGGACAGGCTTGAGAAATTCCCGCGTCCAACAATTGCTGTTATTCACGGCCATTGCCTTGGCGGAGGGTTAGAACTTGCGCTGGCCTGCAAATTTCGCATCGGTATCAAAGGCAATCTGCAAATGGGATTCCCCGAAGTTCAGCTTGGCGTTCATCCTGGTTTGGGCGGTACTTTCCGTTTGACCAATTTGATAGACCCTACGCAAGCCATGACAATGATGTTAACCGGAAAACCTGCCTTTAACGGACAAACCAAAAAGCGCGGTCTGGTGGATGAATTGGTAGAAGAGCGCCACGTTGAAAAAGCCGTTCAAGCCGCCGCTAATGGCGATATGGAACCCCACGATCAAGATTTTAAAGACTATGCCATGAATACGCTGGCGGCGCGCAAAGTCATTGCCCATCAAATGCGTAAAAAGGCGGAAGAAAAAGCACCCTCAAAACATTACTCCGCCCCTTACGCGCTGATTGATCTATGGGAAGAATATGGCGGTGACCGCGATGAAATGCAGCAAAACGAGATCAAATCCTTTGCAAAATTGGTAACTGACGAGACCGCGCAAAATTTGATCCGCGTCTTTTTCCTCCGCCAGTCTTTAAAAGACCTCGCCAAGAAAAAATCCGGTATCTCGCATGTCCATGTTATCGGCGCGGGCGCGATGGGCGGCGACATTGCCGGCTGGTGTGCCATGCAGGGTTTAAAAGTCACATTATCCGATCAGAAAACCGAGCCTGTCGGCAACGCCATTAAAAATACGCAAGAGCTATGTAAAAATAAGCATAAATCTTCAATTGAAACCCGTGATACGCTGGACAGGCTTATCCCCGATTTGAACGATTATGGTCTGAAAAACGCCGATCTGGTGATTGAAGCTGTGCCCGAAAATCTCGATATTAAAACCGATCTCTATAAACGCATTGAGCCGTTGATGAAAAAAGGTGCGATATTGGCCACGAATACTTCCAGTATTCCTTTGGATGATCTGGCAAAAAGTTTGAAGCGTCCGGCCTCTTTTATAGGGCTGCATTTCTTTAACCCCGTTTCTAAAATGATGATTGTAGAAATTGTTAGCCATGACAAAACTGCACAAAAGGCGCGGGAAGATGCGCTTTCTTTCGTTGGCAAAATCAGTAAATTGCCCGCCCCTGTTAGCAGCTATCCCGGGTTTCTGGTCAACCGCGCCCTGACGCCGTATCTGCTGGAGGCCATTTTATTGATGGATGAAGGCGTGAAAAAAGAAAAAATTGACAAAGCCGCCGAAGATTTCGGCATGCCCATGGGGCCGATTACCTTGATAGACCAAGTCGGGCTGGATATTTGCCAGGACGTTTCTCAAATGCTGCAAGACAAGCTGGATAAACCTATCCCGAAAATACCGGACTGGTTAGCGAAAAAAGTCGAAAAGGGTAAGCTCGGTAAAAAGACGGGCGAGGGGCTTTATAAATGGGAAGACGGTAAACCGCAGAAAGATGATGTGGGCGGGGAAGACCTTGAACATTCGGACATGACCGACCGCCTTATCTTGCCGATGTTGAATGCCTGCGTAGAATGTTACCGCGAGGGTGTTATTGATGATCTGGATCAACTGGATGGGGCGATGATTTTTGCCACAGGGTTTGCACCGTTTCGCGGCGGGCCCATCCATTACGCCCGCAAGCGCGGCATCAACGATGTGATATCAAGCCTTGAAAAACTTAGCAAAAAACATGGCAAACGCTTTGAACCGGATATGGGATGGCAAGACATCTAGTACAATTCGACACCCCTGAGAAAATTGTCGATGCCATTATTGGCAAAGTCGGCAAAAACATCGTGGCCGCTTTGCCGCTCGGCCTTGGTAAGGCCTGCCATATTGCCAATGCTTTGGTAGAGCGCGCCATAGAAGATCCGTCCATAAATCTACAAATTTTCACCGCTCTCACCCTGACCACGCCGCGAACCAAAAGCGATATGCGTGCGCGGTTTTTAGGCCCTGCCGAGAAGCGTCTTTTCGGCGATTATCCAGAGTTGCTCTACGCCAAGCTCATGCGCGAGAACAATTTACCGGATAACATTCAAGTGAGAGAATTTTTCCTGATGGCCGGTCAATGGTTAGAGAACCCATCGGCGCAGCAAAATTATATTCCGGCCAATTATACCTATGCCTTGCCGTATTTATTGGAGCGCGGCCTAAATCTCGTTCTCCCGTTAATCTGCGAAAAGGACGGCCAATGTAGTTTTAGCTGTAATCCCGATATCATGTCCGATTTGTTAAAAGCGCGTCGCGCTGGCAGGGCCGATTTCATTTTCGCAGCACAGGTCAATGAAAATCTACCGTTTATGTATGGAGAGGCGGTATTTCCCAAAGATGAAATTGATCTGCTTCTGGATAGTCCGGAAACGCAATTTGAACTTTACAGCGCACCGAAACGGCCCGTTGATCTGGCCGAGCAAGCCATCGGTCTTCACACCGCGCGATTAATAGAAGATGGTGGCACCCTACAAATCGGTATTGGTTCCATCGGCGATGCCATAGCCAAGGCGCTTATACTTCGGCATATAAATAACGAAGAATTCAAAAACCTAATTCATCATCTTAATACGGGAGACAATACCGATATTTATAACGATGCGCCTTTCGAACATGGGTTATACGGTTTAAGTGAAATGTTCGTGGATGGATTTTTGCACCTCGCCGAACAAGGGATTTTAAAACGCGAAGTTGACGGTGCCGTTCTACATGGCGGGTTTTTTGTCGATAGCCGCGACTTTTACAATAAATTGCGCGCCATGCCGGAAGAGGAACGCAAACGATTCAAAATGATGCCGGTCAGCTACACAAATGAGCTTTACCATGATGAAGAACAAAAACGCAAAGCCCGCATAAAAGGCCGCTTTATAAACAATGCCATGATGGCGACTGTAAGGGGCGCTGTCGTTTCAGATGCGCTGGAAGACGGGCGTGTGGTCAGCGGCGTTGGTGGTCAATATAACTTCGCCGCACAAAGCTTTGCGCTGGAGGATGCGCGCTTTATAATTACGCTGAAATCCACAAGATTGCATAAGGGGATAACGATATCCAATATCGTCTGGTCTTACGGTCATGAAACGATTCCATGGCATATGCGCGATATAATTATCACCGAATACGGTGTGGCCGATTTGCGCGGCAAATCCGATGAAGAAGCCATAAAAGCTATGCTCGCCATTACAGATTCGCGTTTTCAAGAGGGCTTGCTTGCCAAGGCCAAAGAACTGGGGAAAATCGAAAAAAACTGGCAGATACCGGAGCGCTTAAAAAACAACACGCCGCAACGGATAGAACGTGTTTTAAGACCGGCGCGGCAAAAAGGATTACTACCGACCTTTCCTTTTGGAAGTGATTTTACTGAAGTGGAGCTACGACTATTGCCTGCGCTGAAGATACTTAAAAATCATATACATTCAAAATCCGCATTACTCGGCATGTTTTTTAAAGGCCTGCGCATGCGTAAAATTAATCCTGAAAATACCGAATGTCTGGAGCGCATGAATTTGTCACGAACATCCTCCATTAAGGAATTTGTGTATCAAAAAATACTACTTGCAGCCTTGGAAAAAAATAAGGAGAGCAAGTAAAGGCACGAAATTCCCACTCTACCCCTATGTGCAGCGGCCAACATAAGGCTTATGCAAAAGTTTTAAGGAACATTTTTCACTATTGCGTGTTAGATTGGGCACCAGCAGGAGCATGTCATAGCAATTGAAGCCAATAAATTCATTACACTAACGAATGAGACCGATCATGAGAATGGCATCGGTCTTCATGGTGAATGGGTCGTATTCAATGTCGCCGCTATTGAAAACGAACTTCATGATATGCGCGAAATGAAGTCGGAAAAAATTGCGCTCAGTTTAGAAGACGTATCCCGAATTGATACCGCTGGCGCTCTTTTAATTCGCAAATATTTTCCGGGTGCCGATATGCGCTTATCGGAACAGCAAAAAAAATTATTCGCTTTCCTTCCTGATAAAACGCAAAATTCCCCGGCTGAAAAGTCCGGAAATTTGAAAAGTTATATAACAGATATTGGAAGAAGCATCACTGGCTGGCTTCAATTCCTATATCAGGTGATAGCCTATACCGGCGAGGTCGCCACAAAGTTCGGCGGCAGTATTTTGCACCCCTCACGCTTTCGCTTTGCCGCCATCGTGCGCCATATTGATGAAACGGGCCTCCGCGCTTTGCCCATCATAGGCCTTCTTGGTTTTTTAATGAGCATGGTGGTGTCATACCAAGCGGCCATACAATTGCAAAAATTCGGTGCCAGCATTTTTACCATTGATCTGACTGTGATCTCTTTACTGCGCGAAATGGGCGTTTTAATCACCGCCATTATGATCGCGGGCCGCTCGGGCAGTGCCTTTGCCGCCGAAATCGGGGTCATGAAATTGCGCGAGGAAGTAGACGCACTCCGCACCATGGGGATCGACCCTGTGGAAACGCTGGTATTGCCGCGCGTCATTGCTTTGTTAATCACGCTGCCGTTATTGACCTTTT
>CAXBAL010000103.1:0-7538 GCA_963973475.1 uncultured Micavibrio sp. | reverse complement strand
ATGCCGAGGACGCCGCCGCCGGCCTACCAGCGTGCAGGATTTGAGCATCGAAGCCATCGCCAAAAAGGCAAAGGTCGGCAAAACCACGATTTACCGTTGGTGGCCGAACAAAGCCGCTGTGGTGATGGACGCGCTAATGAGCCAGCCGGGCCTACAAAAACCCCTGCCGACCCCGTCTAACAATGCGGACGCGGTGCGTATGCAGCTGGATAAACTCATTCACCTGTTAGACAGCAAAAATGGGGAGATCATCGCGCAGTTGTTTAGCGAGGCGCAATCCGATGATAAGGCCAAGGAAATTTTCGAAAGCAATTTTCTGGCTCCTCTGATTGATGCAATTGAATATAGCGTTGAACAAGGGCAAGTTGAGGGAGAATTCCGCAAACAGATGGACCCGAAAATGACGGTCGACATTCTGTGCGGGCCTGTTTTTTTCCGCCTGATGTCACATTCCCAAGACCTGAACGGCTCCTTCCGCGAGAATTACCCCGCTGAAGCCGTGCGCCTGATCAGCGCCTAATATTCCGGATTTTAAATTTCAAGAGTGGCCGGAGCAGATGATGTTGCGGCCTCTTTTGTATTCAGCCTCGCGGTAACTTCCGCCATCCGTTGCTGATAGCTATCGGCCTGATAGCGATGCGGCTGGTACCCATTTTGCGATAAACTCTGCTGTAGCGTCTCGTAATCGTATGAACTGCCATTTTGAATTGCGCTAATTATATCCGCTGTTGCCTTCAATGCCGTTTCTGCATTTTCACGGCTACTCACCCCTTCGGCACGTTCCAATCCTAAACCGCAAAAATCGGCACGAACATCATATTCATCCTTGCCGCATTTATCGACATTCAATTTTATGAAAGATACAGGACCTACCCCATTCCTGCGCCCGCCTGAAGCTCTTGATATTGAAACCATACCCAATATACCGACATCTACGCGGCTTGTATCTTGGCCTCGGCCGTGGGTATCCTGAACCAAAATTGGATCTCCTAATTTTTCGCTTCCTATGGCATTTTTTGGGTATTCTGGAGCAAGAGCCCCCTGATTGCTCATAGAACTAAAAATGTCCTTAATACGTGAAAAGACCGTTTGGTCTTCTGGTATAATATGATCAATATTTTGCCCCAGAATTTCTTCCAGTTGCCCTCTGGTAAACACCGTAGTAGCGGGGGCTGCGGCTGTTCGGGAAAATTGTGCTTGTACCATTATTTCAACCTGACTGAATTCCTTTAATACAACTTGCACAATAATAAGGTATATCCGTTTAAAATATGGTTAAATATGCTGAAAGTTACCAGCTCCCTGTATTCTCCATAGACGCCCAAGGCTCTGCAGGCTTAAGTCTCTCACCCTTTTGCAACAGTTCGATCGAAATACCGTCCGGCGATTTGATAAAGGCCATATACCCGTCACGCGGCGGACGGTTGATTGTGATCCCCTTATCCAACAGGGTCTGGCAAAAATCATAAATATTATCCACGCGGTAAGCCAAATGGCCAAAGTTACGTCCACCCGCATATTCCTCAACCTTACCGTCTTCATCAGGCCAATTATAGGTCAGCTCTAACAAGGGCGCCTTATTATCCCGCCCGCGCGCCTCATCATAGGGCGCGGCCAGAAATACCAGCGTAAAGCGCCCTTGATCATTCTCTATACGGTTCGTCTCGACCATGCCCAATTTGCCGCAATAGAAAGTCAGCGATTCATCAATATCCCGAACCCGCACCATCGTATGAAGATATTCCAACGTCATAATTATCCCTTCCTTTTATATATCCATTTATAAGATGTTTAATGTAGCATTGCATAAGCTTTGAACAATCCCCTGCTATGCTTTGAATTTCCTCTGAAATCCTATATCTTGATTCTATGTTTGAATATATTGGCCTGAAAAATTTCGACCTACAAGAACTCTGGGAAAGCACCTCGAATTGGGCGCAAACAGAGCTTTGGGAAAATGGCGGCCTGATTGAGTTGATTATTGTTGCCATCTCGGTCCTTATCAGCGCCTTTATTTATACCCTTCTGCGCCGCCGCATGATTGTCGGGATTGAAAAGTCGCAATGGCCGGTTCAGGTTAAACATATGGCCGGAAACCTGCGTAAACTGGTTTTGCCCATTTTAAGCCTGATATTCATTTTCATAGGCACCGTTATTATTTCCAGCGATTTTGCCGGAAATTTCGATGTTGCGCTGAATATCGGAATTATGAAGGTTTTACTGGCCTGGATAATAATCCGCTCCGCCGTACAATTTATTGAAAACAGCCTAATCCGCAATATCTTCGCCCTGATTATCTGGACCGTGGTGGCGCTCAGTTTACTGGGCGTATTAGATCAAACCACAGACGCATTGAATGGTATCGGCTTTAATATCGGCGAATTCCGGCTTTCCGCTTTGGCTGTAATCAAAGGCGTATTGTCCATCTTCATATTGTTATATTTGGCAATTTTCGTATCCGGCTTTGTCGAAAACCGCGTTTTCAAGGCCAAAAGCCTGACCCGTACCTCACAGGTTTTAATCGCGAAAATCATACGGGTCAGCCTGATTGTTTTTGCCTTGCTTATAGGCGTCACCAGCGCCGGCATTGACTTATCTCTCTTTGCCGTCTTTGGCGGTGCCATTGGTCTTGGTATCGGTTTTGGTTTACAAAAAGGTATATCCAACCTTTTTTCCGGCATGCTTTTGTTAATGGACCGTTCCATTAAACCAGGCGATGTCATTGAACTACCGGAAATGCAAACTTTCGGCTGGGTTAATCAAATGGCGGCGCGCTATACCGAGATTATTACGCGCGATAACAAATCAGTGTTGATACCGAACGAGGATTTCATCACACAGCGCGTTGTAAATTGGAGCCACGGCAATTCCCTTATCCGCGTATCACTCGATTTCGGAGTCAGCTACAGCTCGGACATGGAGCAGGTCGTGGCCATCGCTATAGAGGCCGCCAAAAAGCCCGAGCGCGTTGTTTCCTTCCGTGAGCCCGTATGCTGGATGACAGAATTCGGCGATTCATCAGTAAACTTTAAGCTTCGCTTCTGGATTAAAGATGCAGAACAAGGCATCACAAATGTGAAAGGCCAGGTGATGATGGAGCTCTGGAAGTCCCTAAAAGAGAACGAAATCAATATTCCGTTCCCACACCGCGAAGTATTTTTACACGAGGTCAAAGAACCCGCAAAAACGCAAAAGAAAAAAGCGCCCGTTAAAAAGGACGAGAGCGCTAAAAAAGACGAAAAGAGAACCGAAACGCAGGCCGAAAAGGCCTCCGAAGTACCGCCGGATAAACCCGGAAGCAAACCACCGGCGGAAATAAGCTAAACACGCATCTCCAACACTTAAATATTAATTCATAGTGCTAAATCAAGCTCGTTTGTTTGCTCAGGAGCCTTGGACTTTACGCCGAATAACCGTGCAGACGACATCGAGCCATGCGCAACAATATCTTCCAAGGCGCGTTTTTGAGAGGAAAAACATGGATTATCCAACACTTTTTTAATCTCGATCGCTTCCAGCAATATCAACTGCTTCGTTAATGCTCTCTCGACTTTTAAATCCTGCTCGCCATCACTACTGCCGTACAAAGCTTCATCCATGTCGCCTTTGATTTTCGTAAGTACAGTGGCATATCGCATAGGCGTAATATCTGATATATCCGTTCCTTTAAGCGATACCGCTATAAACTTATTCAACTGTTGCTGCGGCGTGCAGGCCGCAGAATTTACTTCTGCAAATTCTTCTGAAAGCATGGTTTGCCCCCCTTAATAAAAATAATCTCTGTCCGTTATGAACAGAGATTACAGAATAAGGGTAATAGTTGTCAAGAAAGCCATTAATTATAGCAACTTTATTGCCAAAAACCTATGCTGCGGCTGCGAGCGTATTCTTGCCCAAAGCAAGCTCTCCGTCCAATACTGCCGCGGCGGCATGAACAACAGAGGCAACGCGCACAGCGGCCTGAATTTGCGCCGATGTCATGCCATGCTTTTTCAGCTCGGCTTCATGGGCATCAATGCACATACCGCATCCGTTAATGGCAGAAACGGCCAACGACCAAAGCTCGAAATCGGCTTTGTCCACACCGGGATTGCCGATAATATTCATGCGCAATTTCGCAGGCATGGTGGAATATTCCTTGTTGCTCGCCAGATGGGCAAAGCGGTAATAAATATTGTTCATCCCCATAATGGCGGCAGCGGCCTTGGCGGCGTCATAGGCTTCGGCAGAAAGGTTATCCGCGGCCTCTTCTTCAAGCTGCTTGATCACCTCGGCATTGCCGGAGGCCAGCGCAGAGGCCAAAAATGTTCCCCAAAGCTGCTGGGCGTTCAGTGTATCTTCATTGGCCAGTGAGGACAGATTCAGTTTGATATCCTTGGCATAGCCGGGCATTTGAGATTTTAGATTATCGAGTGACATGGGTATTCTCCTTATATTCGGTTACAGAAAAGGCGGCAAAGGTTTTAAATATTCCCTCTTGCCGCCTTTTAAAAATTTAATTAAGCGGCCTTCTTCGCATCGTTTGCAATCGCGCTGGTGTCGATTGTATCGCCGCCTACAGGGCGGTTACACGGGCACAACTCGTCAGATTGCAGGGCGTCCAGAATGCGCAGTGTTTCTTTCGGGTTACGGCCAACGTTCAGACCGTTCACAGAAACATGCTGGATCACATTATGCGGGTCCACAATGAAAGTCGCGCGCAAGGCAACGCCTTCATTCATCTCGCGAATACCTAGCCCATCAACCAAGGCGCCTGTTGTGTCGGCAAATGACCACTGGTCCAGCTCTGCCAGATCAGGGTGCTCGCGGCGCCACGCCAGCTTGGAAAATTCGTTATCGGTAGAGCCGCCAAGAACAACCGCGTCACGGTCTTCGAATTCTTCATTCAGTTTCGCAAATTCGACAATCTCGGTCGGGCATACGAATGTGAAATCTTTCGGGTAGAAATAAATCACTTTCCATTTGCCTTCGAAGCTGTCCTGCGTGATCGCTTCAAACGCGGACTCGCCGTTTTCTTCGTGTTTCATGAATTTCGGTTTTACACCTGTGATTTTGAAATCAGGTAATTTATCGCCAATGCTCAGCATGTTATTTCTCCATTTTTTAATTAACGTACACAATTTATATCGTCCTTATGGCACATTCCACCTCACAAAATAAAACAATAATTTCCTCTATATACTATCGGAAAAATCAATATTGTTTCCCGCCCCGCCAGAACCCGCCTTTCAAACGAAAAAAAAGGCGGAAAATCAATGCTCCCGCCTTTTTGTGGATAATTATTTTGGTGCAATATTATTCTTGCTGCGGTGTATCATCAGTAATGGGCAAGGCATTTGCCTCATAACCATGCGCGCTCTTTAATGCGGCGCGCACACCTTGAGCGTAGTCGGAGTGCACTTTTGTAAATAGCGCAAGTTGGCGCTCGACTATCTCCTCCGGCACACCGCCCATGGCCGCGGCAATATTTTCAAATAACCGCTTCTTCTGCCCCTCATCAAACAAATTGAACAACGCGCGCGGCTGGGTGAAATCATCCACGTGTTGCCCCGCCCCATGTTTTTGCGGGAAACGGTCGGCGCTACCAGAAAGCTCAAGCCGCGGCTCTTTGGCTGAGGGCTCTTCCACCGGCCCGTTTTCCGAATTGGGCTCGTAATAGGCATCAGGATCACCCGTCTTCAATCCGCCATAAACATTCATCGTACCGTCCTTGTGATAATGATGCACAGGGCATTTGGGCTGGTTAACAGGCAGACTTTCATAATGTGTGCCAAGACGGTATCTATGCGCATCAGCGTAGGAAAATACACGTGCTTGCAGCATCTTATCTGGAGAATACCCGATCCCCGGCACCTTATTAGACGGTGAAAACGCCGCATTTTCAATCTCCGCAAAGTAATTCTCGGGATTGCGGTTCAGCTCCAATACACCTATATCCATCGGCGGATAATCATCATGCGGCCAGACTTTGGTCAGATCGAACGGATTATATGGTGTTTGGTCCGCCTCTGCTTCTGGCATAATCTGCACCTGCACCTTCCAACGCGGGAAACGCCCCTCATCAATCGCGCCGTAAAGCTCCTCCTGATAATTCTCTCTGGTTTTCCCGATAACCCCTTCCGCTTCATCATTGGTATAGTGTTTATGGCCTTGCACGGTTTTAAAGTGGAATTTGACCCAGAACCGCTCTCCGGCCTCATTGAAAAATGAATAGGTATGCGAGCCGTATCCGTTCATGAACATGGGCGCGGTCGGAATACCGCGATCACTCATCAAGATTGTCACCTGATGCAAGCTCTCGGGACTAAGGCTCCAGAAATCCCACATCGCTGTCGGGCTGCGTAAATTGGTTTTTGGGTGGCGCTTTTGCGTGTGAATAAAGTCAGGGAATTTATACGGGTCACGCACAAAAAATACGGGCGTGTTATTCCCGACCAAATCCCAATTACCTTCTTCAGTATAAAATTTCAGCGCAAACCCGCGTACGTCACGCTCAGAATCCGCTGCGCCCTGCTCGCCCGCCACGGTAGAGAACCGCGCCAACATCGGGGTTTCAGCCCCGGGTTGCAAGGCCTTGGCTTTGGTATAGTGCGAAATATCGCCGGTAATCTTCAACGTTCCGAACGCACCCCAGCCTTTGGCATGCACAACACGCTCTGGTATGCGCTCGCGGTTTTGATGCGCCAGCTTCTCGATCAGTTGATAATCTTCCAGCAACAAGGGGCCGCGCTCACCGGCAGTCAGGGAATTTTGGTTATCCGGCACTGGCGCGCCTGCGGTTGTTGTCAGTACGGGCTTTTTATTGTTCATGAAGAGAATCCTTTTTTAAAGTGAATGAATCTGTAGCGTTAGTATAACGCGTAAAAACCATGACGAACGAATGACTATTTTCACTTTCAAGCATCGATTAAATCGATAGACACACTACACTATGAATGATAATTTAAATAATTATGCGCCCTACACTGAAACAACTCGATTACCTGATCGCTCTAAAACAAGAGGGCTCCTTCAGCAAGGCTGCGGAGCATTGTTTTGTCACCCAATCCACCCTCAGCGCGGGTATCAAAGAACTGGAGACAGTGCTGGGACAAACCCTTGTTGATCGTTCCTCCCGCACCATTACTCTGACCACGCTCGGGGAAGATATTTATGCTCAAGCCGCCAAAATCACCGGACAAGTCGATGCGCTGGTAGGGCTGGCAAAAAAGCAAAACGAGCCATTAAGCGGCACGCTCAAACTCGGCGTCATTCCAACCATCGCTCCTTATATGCTGCCTGCCATTTTACCATCATTACAACGCGATTACGGCAATTTGGATATCCAGCTCTATGAAGACCTGACAGAGCGCCTGATCGAACGGCTTCAGCGCCGCAAAATCGACCTACTCCTCATGGCATTCCCGTTCGAGGCCGAGGGCATTGAACGACACATCTTGTTTGAAGAGCCTTTCGTTGTCGCCGCCCCCAAAGGTAAGTACCGTAAACAGGCCATCACCCTTGATTTTCTGGATGATAAATCGGTGCTGCTGCTGGAG
>CAXBAL010000102.1:0-7566 GCA_963973475.1 uncultured Micavibrio sp. | reverse complement strand
CCAAAACCCAGCGCGATGACTGGAACGCCGTTATGCGCGCTTATCTGCGTGGCCGCCCCTCCCTGCGCGTGGTTTTCATTCTGGTGGATTCCCGCCATGGGCTTAAAGATAGTGATATCGAGATCATGAAGATGTTGGATGAAACGGCGGTGTCCTACCGCATTATCATGACCAAATGCGATAAAGCGCGCGGCGCCGAACAAGATATGCTTCGCGATAAAATCGTGCCTACCCTAAAGAAACACGCCGCAGCCTATCCCGAAATTCATTTCACAAGCGCGATTAAAGGCTTCGGCATACCCGAGCTCCGCGCGCTGATGCATTCCTACGCCTTGTAATTACTGCGCGGCGATGACGGTATAAAAGGCGTAGACTCCACCTTCCTGAACGCATAAAGAAGCCTGATTGTTACACTCTGCGCAAATCGGTGTACCTGTTTCGGTAGTCAGATCAGTATTGGAACCACTCGTATAATGGGTATCTTCTATTAAGGTTTCTTTGATTGAATCTCCCATAGAGGGGATATCGGTGCTGCCATTGATTGTCTGGTTTATCATGGCGCAAATAACTGGGTTTAGCCCATACGCCGTCAGGACAATCTCCTGATTTGTGCTCGCGGTCCATTCATGATTGTTAAAGCGTCCCATATACCAACCCGGCACGGGGTCGCCCGGTATTGTGATACCGGAATCATCAATGGAACCGATGGGTAAGTTCCCGGCATTTAGGCCGCCGCCATCGGGATGATAAATTTTTCGTATCCTATCGGCACTACCGCCATCAACAACATTATCGTTAAATGTTGAATCATCGGGAGTGGTGAAATCAACGTTGTTCGCTTGGATACCCTGAAAATTCATCTGATCATAGACCGATTTGGCCTGCGCCGCGTAGGATACGATCTGGCTCATATACAGCTTGGCGCGGTCCTCGCTCAACGTCCCTGCCTCTCCGGTATCGGCGTTGCGCGCTAGGGTAAAGCTCAGCGCTGCAAAAAGGGCAATCGCGATCAAAACATAAACCAATGCATTACCGCGCTCGCCTTTGCGCTTGCGCTTTGTGCGTTGTCCAGAGGAATTATTGGTCTGATGTTCGCTATTTGTTTTCATTTTTTCCCGTCTTTGCTAGACTATCCCGTATATCTATAAATTATACACGGGAATGGCCGATGTTTGAACTACTGAATAGTGAATTGATTTATGCGGGCGCAGGGCTGCTGGGCGGGCTGTTTGCGGCTACCTTGTTTTATTTCTCGCGTATTACAAAGCTGGAGCGCCAAAACGCCGAGCTCAGCGCACAGATTAAATCCGAGCGCGTGGCGTTCGAAACGCTGAATGCCGAGATGAACAACCGCTTTCGCCTTACCGCGCAAGAGGCGCTGGAAAAAAGCAGTGAAGCGTTCTTGCAGCTGGCGCAAGAAAAGCTGAAATCCGCCCAAGCCGACAACGCCCACGATATGGACAAACGCCAAAAGGCGATTGATGTGATGGTCAAGCCGGTGAACGAGCGCTTGGAAGAATTGGCCAAAGCCCTGCAAGCCGCCAAAGGCACGGATGACGAACTCCGCAAGGATCTGCGTTACCTCTCCAATGAAACGGCCAAGCTGGTCGGCGCGCTCCGTGATCCGTCCGCGCAGGGCATGTGGGGAGAATATATTCTGGAAGGTTTACTGGAGAAATCCGGCCTCATGAAAGGCGTACACTATGAGACACAAGTCTCCATGCAGGACGCAAGCGGCGCGCGCCAACGTCCCGATGCTATCATTAATATGCAAGACGGCTTTAACATCATCATTGATGCCAAGGCACCGATTAATGAATTCGTGCAACGCCTCGCCGAGGATATGAACGAGGCACAATATAAAGAGGTCATGAACGGTATCGCCCGTCAGGTTAAATCGCACGTGAAATCTTTAGGCTCTAAAGGCTATTGGGAAAATGTGGAAAGTCCCGATTTTACAGTGCTATTTTTACCCTCCGAGCATATCTATTCCACCGCCTTGCGCGCTGATCCGACCTTGGTGGATTATGCCGCCAAGCAGAATATTATCATTGCCTCACCAACCCTGCTGATGTCGCTCCTCCGCGTAGTGGGGATGAGCTGGCGTCAGGTCGAGCTGGCCAAAAACGCGCAGGAAATCTCCGAACTAGGCGGGGAGCTATATAAACGCCTTCTCACCTTCACCGACCATATCGGCAAGGTGGGTAAAAATCTGCAAACCGCTATGAATGGCTATGACGCGGCTGTCGGCTCGCTGGAGAAGTCAGTGCTGCCATCGGCGCGTAAAATGCATGAACTACAGGGCAAAACCGCCGCCGAGCTCAGCACGCTTGATGCGATAGAGCGAACCCCGCGCGTTTTATCCCTCACCGAAGATGATGACAAAGAAAAAAAGCGGGCCTAGTGGACCCGCTTTCTTAAATCGAATTTACTATATTAACTTATTTTCGCGCCGCGCCTTGCGTCATGGAACGCTCCAATAGCTGGCATTGGGGATCTTTATTCAGGCATAGAATCGCGGCAACCAGCAATTGATAATTGCTTTGATCTGGCGCTATACCTGATTTTTGGGAAATATCATAAATACCATTGGCGCATTCGGTGAAGGCGCTGTTCATGGCGGCGGGCGGGTATTCCCCTTTTGTGGCGGCTGTTGAGGCTGCACAAAGTTGCTTAAGGGGCTCGATCTGATTTGATTTACCCGAATTGTCCAGACTTTCCGCATAGTTACTGGCAAGTGTGATATTTGATTCCGATACTGCCTGCAGGCAGCTTTGCTGTTCCCATGATCCGGGGCAAGTTGAGGCAATTTTTTTGGCATGCGCCATAACTTGCGGTGTGACCTGCTGTGCGCTGACACTTGTTGCAATACCAATACTAGCTGCAAAAATGACCGCGGCGAAGAATGTAATACGTGGGCTAAATCTCATAAAAATATCCTTTCATTTATACCTGCCAACAGTAAGCCATAATTGTAAGTTCCTGTCATGATGAATATTTATACGCAAAGGCAAGGCTTGACCGCGCCTGAAAAACCAATTATTTCAATCTCTATGAGCAATTACGACATCATTCTGGTCCCAGACCCCGTTCTTAAAACCGAAGCCAAACAGGTGCAGACGGTTGGCACGGATATTCAAAAGCAACTCGACCGCATGTTGCAAACCATGTATGACGCCCCCGGTATCGGACTGGCCGCAAATCAGGTTGGCTTGCTGAACCGCGTTATCGTCATGGATTTGGCCGACCGTGAAGAGGGCGAGCACGCTGACCCGTGGTTCATGGTTAATCCTGAAGTGATATGGGAATCCGAAGAAATGAGCGTCATGCAGGAAGGGTGCCTGTCCATCCCACAACAATTTGCCGATGTCGAACGCCCCGCGCAGGTACGCGTGAAATATCTGGACTATGACGGTAAGCAAGCCGAGATGGAGGCCTCAGGCCTTTTATCGCATTGCGTACAGCATGAGATTGACCATTTGAACGGCGTACTTTTCACAGATTATTTAACCTCGCTAAAGCGCAATATGATGCTGAAAAAAGTCGATAAATTAAAGAAACAGGGTTTGCTTTGAGTGGGTCCGGCCTTCGCATAGGATTTATGGGCACGCCGGATTTCGCCCTCGTTGCCTTAAAGGCCTTGGTTGAGGCCGGCGAAAATGTAGTGTGTGTGTATTCCCAGCCGCCCCGCCCGAAAGGCCGCGGTCATAACGTGCAAAAATCCCCTGTGCATGATTATGCCGAAAGCTGTGGCATTCCAGTTTTTACACCCAAGACCTTAAAAGACCCCATCGCGCAGGCGGAGTTCGACAGCCATGATCTGGATGTATGTATAGTGGCCGCGTACGGTTTGATATTGCCTGAAGCTGTCTTAAATGCACCTAAGTACGGCTGCCTGAATATACACGGCTCCTTACTGCCGCGATGGCGCGGCGCCGCGCCCATCCAATATGCTATCTGGAAAGGCGATACCGAGACTGGCGTGACCATTATGCAGATGGAAAAAGGCCTGGATACAGGGCCTATGATCCTGAAAAAATCCTTGCCGATCACGGTTGAGACAACGGCGGCACAATTGCATGATGAATTGGCAGAAACTGGCGCTGACCTTTCATTGCAGGCCTTGAATTTATTGGCTAAAAATGGCCAATTGAATTCTGAAAAGCAAAATGATGACGCATCTACTTATGCCCCGATGCTAAAAAAGTCAGACGGAATTGTGAACTGGAATGATAGCGCCGTTCAGATCAGCGCCCAAGTGCGCGCTCTTAACCCTTGGCCCGGAGTGTGGACGTATGTTGGTGATATGCGCCTTAAAATTCTAGCTGTACGTGTTGGTACTGATGCAAAAGCGACGGACAAAGCGGCCGGAACTTTAATAGATAAATCCGGCTTGGTTATCTGCGGGCAAGATAGCGCCTTGTATATCGAGCGCATTCAGCCTGAAGGCAAAAAGCCAATGGATGTCGCCGCTGCTATCAATGGTGGTTATATTGCTCCTGGTGATGCATTGGGCGCGGATTAAAGATAGGAATATGACATTGCAACGCTGGAAAATAACTTTGGAATATCGCGGCACCGACTATGCGGGCTGGCAGCGTCAGATTGATGTGCCCTCTATTCAGCAGGCTATTGAAGATGCCATTACAAAGTTTTGCCAACAAGACATCCCTGTAACAGTCGCGGGACGTACGGATGCGAGCGTCCATGCAAAAGGGCAGGTCTGCCACTTTGATCTGGATTACGGTGATCGGCCTCTGGATGGTTATAGTTTAATGAAAGCCATTAATTATCATCTCTTGCCCCAACCGATTAGCGTTATTCACGCCGAGACTGTTCATAACGAGTTTCATGCGCGCTTTGATGCGGTTAATAAACTCTATCGCTACCACGTCATTCAGCGCCCGTCTTTTCTTTGTCATGACCGCGGCGCGGCATGGCATTTCAAGCGTGCTTTGAATGTGGAGGCAATGCATGAGGCTGCACAGCTATTGCTCGGCAAACATGACTTTACCACCTTCCGTGATAGTGAATGTCAGGCCAACTCGCCGATAAAGACGCTGGATAGGCTTGATGTAACAAAGCGCGAGTACGATGCTTATGGCGGCGTGGAGGTTATTTTCGAAACCGAAGGGCGATCGTTTTTGCATCATCAGGTACGCAATATGGTCGGCACGCTCATGTTAATTGGAGAGGGCAAATGGGAAAAAGACGATTTGACCGCGGCATTAAAAGCTAGAAATCGTCAGGCGGGCGGCGTTACCGCTCCTGCTGAAGGCTTGTATCTTGTTCGGGTGGATTATTGATATGGGCAATATTGACTGGAAAGATTCCTACCGCGTTATTGTATTTGTGCCTGAATCGGCGTTAGAGCAGTTCATTAAAACTATATCACCTGAGATTCCATCTTTTTTGGGACCCTATGATCACGTGGTGTGGTGGAGCGGACGTGGAACCGAGCAATTCAGACCGCTGGAAGGCGCGCATCAGACGGCAGGTGAAACAGGCGAAATTGACCGTGAGCCATCTCACAGGGTCGAGCTGTCCTTTCCATATGATAAAGCAGCCCTCAAGCAATTTGTGGAAGAGATTATTGTACCCGCTCACCCTTGGGAAAAGCCGGTCGTATACATTTACGAAACCGCAATTTTGGCCCCTTAATACCCCGATCAATATTTTTATGGAAACTTTCTTGCTTTTTAGGCGTTGGTTATTTATAGTGCCAGCCATAAAGGAGATTACATGATGAAAACCTTACTGACATATATACTATCTGCTGCTCTGGTAATGACATTTACGGCTGGTGCTTCGGCGCAAGGGCTGGATCCTTACTATGAAACGTTAGCGCAATATAATCGCATTGCCCCGAAGCAAAATCCACAATGGGAAAGCGCGAGCAGTACAATGAAAAGCTCGATCCAAGACAGCAAGAATAAAGTGGTCGGTGAACTGAATAACATTATTGTCAGTGAAAACGGCTCTATACAGTCGCTGGAGGTTAACCTAAACCGTATCCAGCTAGGCTCTGCCAGTTTAAATTACAGGGAATTACAGATTGAATCTTCCGCGCGCTCATATGCGCTGAATATGGATGACGCCCGCATTAAGGACGTATACCCGGAGATTCTCGCCAATATTGATACAGCAGCCGGAGACAGTGCCTCAAGCATTAGCGTTAAAAATCTGATCGGATCAAATATGCGCGCTGATGACGGACGCCGTATCGGTAAAGTTAGCGATGTTATGTTCACTGACCGCGGTGATGCTGTGGCTGCATTGGTGGTTGATGTGAATTATAAAACAATTCGTGGAGAGACAATTGCCTTGCCATTTTCATCTGTCGAATATTTGCCAAAAGGTAACGGTTTTGAGGTTCTTATGGCCGATCAACAGGCTGATACTGTTTTAAAATTCGCGGACCGCTAAACGCCGAAATAGCGTTTTAAAATCATCTCATAAATACGTGTCAGATCATTCAGGTCTGACACGTTTGCGTTTTCATCAATCTGGTGAATGCTGTTATTCACGGCACCGCATTCAATAACGGGGCAATGTTTCACAATAAAGCGCGCATCGGATGTGCCACCTGTAGTGGTATAGGCGGGGCGCTTTCCTGAAATGTCCTCGACTGCGCTAGCGACTATTTCACTCCATTCCCCGGGTTTGGTGATGAAGCTTTCGGCATTGCCCTCAAACGCAATATCGTAATTAAGACCTGTTGCATCCAGCAATTGCGTGACTTTCTGTATGAGGCTGTCCTTGCTCCAATTATCATTGAAGCGGATGTTAAAGCTGGCTTTACCGCCGGCGGGAATAACATTGGTGGCAGGGTTCCCAACATCAATTGTGGTGATCTCAAGATTGGTGGGCAAGAAAAACTCATTGCCCTTATCAAAGGTATGAACGGCCAGTGCATCCAGTAATGTAATCAGGCGCGGCAATGGGTTATCGGCAAGCTGCTGATAAGCAACATGCCCTTGCTTGCCTTTGACAGAAATATGACCATTTAAAGAGCCGCGGCGCCCTATTTTTATCTCTTGTCCGATATGATCAGGGTTTGTCGGCTCGCCAACAAGTGCCACATCGGGCACGTGGTCATTGTCTTTCATCCACTCCAATACCTTAACCGTGCCGTTAATGGCATCGGCCTCTTCATCCCCAGTAATCAAAAGACTGATGGAGCCACCAAACTCGGGGTGATGCTTTACGAACTGGCAAGCCGCAACGGTAAAGGCGGCGACCGAGCCTTTCATGTCACTGGCACCGCGCCCATATAGAACACCGTCTTGTACGTGCGGTGTAAACGGTCCGTACGTCCATTGATCGGTTGCACCGGCGGGAACGACATCTGTATGCCCTGCATAGCAAAGATGCTTACCGCCGCTACCGATACGGGCAAATAAATTCTCGATCCGTGCTTCGCCACTCTGTCCGCCGAAGGGCAGATCATGGCAAGTAAACCCTGCCGCACTCAAATGATCTTTTAAAATGCCTTGCGCGCCAGCATCCTCCGGTGTGACGGAAGGGCAGGTAATCAAGATTTTGGTTAAGTCGAGCGTATCAATC
>CAXBAL010000101.1:0-7568 GCA_963973475.1 uncultured Micavibrio sp. | reverse complement strand
CTAGAGCAAAGGTGACATCGGTATCGGCAAACAGGTGTATTTTATAGACCGAGCGCCACGGCGCGACATGATCGCGCTGCGTGGAAACAGCAAAAACCGGCACACGAATATCGGTAAGCGCAACCGGCTTGCCCTCAATTGCAAACCGGCCTTCGGCCAGATCGTTATTCAGGAACAGGCTGCGCAAATATTCGCTATGCATCTTATAAGGCATGCGCGTGACATCGGCATTCCAGGCCATCAAATCATTCGGCGGCCTGCGTTCCCCCAGCATATAATTCTCCACAGCCCGCGACCAGATGAGATCACGGGAGCGCAGCATCTGGAAGGTTCCGGCCATATGCTTGCCGCTCAGATAGCCTTTTTCCCACATGGTGTCTTCCAGCCATGCGAGCTGACTCTCATCAGTGAACATCGAAAGCTCGCCCGCTTCTTCAAAATCAACCTGCGTGGTAAACAGGGTCAGGGATTTTAGGGAATCCCCATCATCCCGCGCCAATGCCGCCGCCGCAATCGCGGCCAGCGTCCCACCCAGGCAATAGCCCGCCAGATGCACTTTCTGATCCGGAACGATTGTCTTGATGGCCTTAAGCGCCTCCATAATGCCCAACTCAAGATAATCCTCAAACCCGAGATCGCGCTCTTCAGCGCCGGGATTATTCCATGAAATCATGAACACTGTATGGCCCTGATCGACCAGATATTTGACCAGAGAATTTTCCGGGGAGAGATCGAGAATGTAATATTTCATGATCCAAGCCGGAGTGATCAGCACAGGCTCGGCATAGACCTCTTTTGTGGCCGGTGCATACTGGATCAACTCAATGAGGCGGTTTTGATAAACCACCTTGCCCTTGGTCACAGCTATATTTTCACCGACCTTATAGTCTTCCATCCCGGCAGCTTGCTGGCCGGTTATCTGCTGCATCCAATCATCCATGAAATTCTGAGCGCCCCTGAAAAAATTAAACCCGCCTTGTTCGGTGGTGGCTTTGACAACATGCGGATTGGTCAGCGGGAAATTGAGCGGTGAGAACATATCCAGCATTTGCCGCGCCATAAAGGGCAGCACGGCTTCATGATGCCGAGTTACGCCGCGCACATCTGTGGCTTCCTGCCACCATTGCTCGGTCAGCAAATACGCCTGTTTATAGAGGCTGTAAGGCCATTCATCCCAATCTTCTCCTTTAAAGCGGTGATCCTGCGGCAATGGCTCGGCACAACATTCCGCATGATCATGTCCTGAAATCTGACAACGGATAAAAGACGCAAAAAGCGCGGCTCTGTCTGCTGCGCTGCGCGCCAGCTCCGCCTGCCGCCCGGGAGACAGCGCCAGATGAGTCAGCCAATCGGCATAAGCCAGACCCAGCGAAGTCGGAGACAGACCGGAAATCTTGCTCATCCCGGCATGCAGCATGCGGTCAGCCAGCGGCACATCTTCGGCCACAGGCATTGGCGGCAGTTTCATATGCGGGCCGCAAAATGTATGCTCCGCTGCGGCGTCCTTGTTTTCAGCAGGGAAGCTGGAAATATTACTTTGTTTTTGTTTTGCGGTTTTTGTCATCCAAATCTGTCCGGCCCTATTTGTTTAATCGGGAAGTATGCTGCATATACTCCTTCACGGTAATTTGCTCGTCTTCATTGTGATCCATCCGTTCAAAATGGGCGCTGAAATAGGAAAGATATTCTGCTTGCGAAACCATCCCGTCTTTATCGAGATCCACAGCCTTAATTTTTTTACCCAGATGCACGCCATGGTGATCAACCCATTTGCCGAAATGATCGCCTTTTTCCTCAAAGCGCGAGACCGTGTCTCTGGTTTCGTCATAAGAGATCTGGCTGTCTTGATTACGGTCGGCCTCTTCAAATTTTTTCATCATCACAGAGCGGCGCTCTTCAAGCTGCAATACGCCATCTTCATTGAGATCGTGTTTTCTGATTTCCAGCTCCCGCCCTTCATATTGCGGTTTTGAAGGATCGGCACTTTTATTCTCCTCTCCATGTCCGGCCCAGGCCAGAGACGGTGAAAGCGCGGCTAAAATAATCAATAAACGAAACATGGTCTTCTCCTTTTTTCGATGTATCCCTATCCGTAAATGGCCTTGAACACAGCGTTCTGCCATTTTTTGTGGTAATCCGACATGGTTTCGATGGTGGCTTCAATGCGCTCAGCCGTCTGCCGCTCCATCTCTTTAAACGGGTTATCTTCTGCCGCCGCTTTGCGGTTATCTCTGACAGTCTGGGCGGCAAGAGGCAGGGGCAGCATGGCCGGATTGAGCTGCTCTGAAAATATCTTGCGGCTGGCACGCATCGGGTGCGCTGTTTTCAAAACTTCAGCCGTTAACGGATTGGCGAAAGCCTCTACAAAAGGCCGCGCAAACTGTTTGTAACGCTCATCATTCTTTTCCGATACGCTGCGTACCGCCTCAAAAGAGTCTTGCGGCACGCTCTCACAGATATCCTCGACAAGGCGCTCTTCAAAACGCACCTCATATTGATCGCGGCTGCAATCGGGATCGCCTGTCGGATTATCGATGATCATCTCGTAAAGCCCCGGTTTAAGACTTTCAATATCCGCCGTGTTTTCAAGAATGGCACGGTGCTCCAGCTTAGCGACCTTGGCCGAAACGAAAATCCCCAGATGGCCGACATGCGGATTAATCAGATAGACAATGCGCTGTCCGGCCTTTTTGAGCGCTTTGGTGTCGGGGTAAACGGCGCGTATCCAGTGCAATGCCTGACGCGGCGGCGTAATCTCATCGCCTTCCGATGCAAAGATAAGCAGCGGGTTTTTAATGTCTTTAAGGTCAATGGCGCAATGCTCGTCCAGCACCATCTCGCCGCGCTCGATCTTGTTGCCGATAAACAAATTTTCGACCGTGGCTGTAATTTCCTCTTCACTGAGGGAATAAAACCCGTTCCACCAACGCTCGAAGGATAGAAACCGCTCGCTTTCTTTATCAACATTGGCGAACAGATTGTAATATTTATCCCAGATCGCTTTGGCAGGATTAAGCTGTTCGAAATTATGCACGAGCCACGCCCCGTCAAAAATGCCATTGCTCATATCGCTCATCATCCGGGTGAGCCAGACACCACCTGACAAGCCGCCCCGCACCTGCATCGGGTTCATCTCTTCACCGCCAGCCCAATAGGATAAAGGCGAGCCGTTCATCACAGCGGGACCGACCAGCCCGGAACAATCCGCCGACAGCAAAGCCAGCATCCATCCGGCCTGACAATTGCCGTACAGAACGGGCGGCTTGTTATCGTGCCAGGCGGAAACCTCTTCGACAAATTTGCGCAAAGCCGCCAACACATCGCCCATTGTCTGATCCGGCTCCGGGTCGGGATAGAAAATAACGAAATAAACCGGATGACCTTCATGCAGAGCTATGCCTACTTCAGAATCCCTTTTAAATCCACCAATACCGGGGCCGTGCCCGGCGCGTGGATCGACAATCATCACGGGCGGTTTGTCGGGATCAAGGCAGTCTTCAAGACAATCCTCGCCTGCCTCGGTTATTTTCAAAAGCGCGTAATTGGCAGGACGCTCAAATTTTCTGGCATCCAGAACCGTTTCATACTTGAAATCCAGCAGCGGCGGCATTCCGGCCTTTTCATGCTCCAGCATATTGTCAGCCCGCTGGCGCAGCGTATCGAAAAACAACACAGAGCGCTGAAAAGCATCAATCTGATACTCCATCAAATCACTCCAGACACCGAACGGGGAAGCCGCCTGATCATCCGTCTTGTCTTCTTCCTTGGCTTTAAAAAGAGAAGCCGGTGCGTTATCCTGTTTGATCTCTGGTTTTTTGATCTTCACCTTGGTTTTTTCCTTCTTCTTAACGGCCTGTGCCATGACGCATCTCCTTGTCTATATTGGTTACAGCTTTGCTACGCAGAATATTTTCAGCCTCTCTGGCGATCATCCATTGCTCACGGGTTTGCGTGACAATGACTTTGACTTTCGCATTATCTTTTTGAATTTGCGGCGCTTCAAAACCGTCAAGCTTAACAGCTGCATTTTTCTTTTCATCAAAGTCCAGCCCCATAAAATCCAGACCCTCACAAATGCGTTTGCGCATGGCGGCGGAATGCTCGCCAATGCCACCTGTAAAGGCCAAGACATCAGCGCCATCCATCACGGCGGCATAGGCACCGATATATTTACGGACGCGGTAGGCATAGATATCAAGCGCCAACTGCGCTTTTTTATCGCCATCCGCTGCTTTATCCTCAATCACGCGCATATCATTGCTTCCGGCCAGCGCTTTCAGGCCGCTCTCGCTATAAAGGCTTTTTTCGATCTGATCCGCTGTTAAGCCTTGCGTGCGGTAAAGAAAAGCAAACAGGCCGGGATCGACATCGCCGGAGCGCGTGCCCATTACCAGGCCTTCCAGCGCCGTCATGCCCATCGAGGTATCGACCGACATCCCCTTATCAATCGCGCAAATCGATGCACCATTGCCCAGATGGCAGCTAATGATGCGCAAATCTTCCGGACTTTTGCTTAGCTCTTCCGCTACGCGCTGCATCACATATTTATGCGATGTGCCGTGAAACCCGTAACGCCGCAAGCCCAGATCACGCCACTCCTGCGGCACGGCGTATGTGATCGCTTTTTGCGGCATGGTCTGGTGAAAGGCCGTATCAAACACGGCCACTTGCGGTAAATCCGGCCAGGTTTTCTGCACAATGCGGATACCAGTCAGATTGGGCGGGTTATGCAGCGGCGCCAGCGGCACGCAGCTTTCAATGGCGCTGATCACCTTGCTGTCAATAATACAGGCCTCTCGGAAAACCTCACCGCCATGGGCAATACGGTGGCCTATGGCATCAAAATTCTTATAACCGTTTTCTTTCAGAATACCGGGAATTTTTTCCAGCGCCGGTTCAATATGCTCAAGTCCGTCCAGCGAGTGTTTAAAGACATGCGCGCCACCCTCAAAAACACCAAACTTGACCGAGGAGCTGCCTGCATTGATAACCAGAATGCGCATATCACCATCCTCCTTCTACCACGTTCGGCGCAGTATCATGATGGCATTCGGTTCCTTGTTTTTGACCTTTACTATCCCGCACCGTTAAAAGTGCCAGCGCACAGGAGGCTTTACGGGCAATGGCACAGCTGGCGCGGCTGGTCAGGATGATCGGCACCTGCGCCCCCATGACGATTCCAGCCATATGCGCACCGGACAGCAAGACAAGTTGCTTGAATAAAATATTGCCGGATTCCAGATCGGGCACGACCAGAATATCAGCCTTGCCTGCTACCTGGGAGCGGATGCCCTTGATATCGGCGGCCTCTTCGGACAGGGCATTGTCAAAAGCCAGCGGTCCGTCCAGCAATGCGCCTGTAATCTGTCCGCGCTCGGCCATCTTGCACAGGGCCGTGGCATCAAGCGTGGAGGGAATATCCTGATTGACCGTCTCCACCGCCGAGAGTAAAGCCACGCGCGGCGCCGTCTTGTTTACTGCTAAAAACAGATCAATGGCGTTTTGAACAATATCGACTTTCTGTGTTAGATTGGGCTGAATATTGATCGCCGCATCGGTCACATATAGAGGCCGGGGGAATTTCGGGATATCGAGCATAGCGACATGGCTCATCCGCCGCCCGGTGCGCAGTCCTTTTTGTTTATCCATCACCGCCAGCATCAGCTCATCCGTATGAATCTTACCTTTCATCAAGGCTTCCACCTTGCCCTCATGCACCATTTGCACGGCCATCTCCGCCGCCGCGTGGCTGTGCGGGGTCGGGATGATGGTATAAGGCGTAAGATCTATATTTTCCTCTTCCGCCACCGCTCTAATTTTATCCTCCGGCCCGACCAACACAGCTTCGATAATACCGTCTTCCGTGGCTTCAACAGCGCCCCTTAAGGACACGGCATCAGCCGGATGAACCACAGCAGTTTTTAAAGGCTCCAGCCCGTGCACCATGCAAATCGCCTGATGATGGTGTGGACATTCTTCATCCTTGAACTCGATTTCCGGCAATCTGATCCGTTTGCGCTTAACTTTTTCGGTAGGCGCTATGACTTCCGCTTCGCCCGTAATCACTTCCTTACCATCCTGATTGAGGCAGACGCAATCCAGTATCAGACGTTTTTTCTTCTCATCCTTGCTTTTGACCGTGACCCGCGCCGTTACCGTATCGCCGATGCCCACAGGCTTTAAAAACCGGAAGGTCTGACCCAGATAGATCGTGCCCGGACCCGGCAGTTGCGTGCCCAGCACGGTTGAAATCAGCGAGCCGCCCCACATGCCGTGGGCGATGATTTCATGAAACATATCGCTTCTTGCATATTCTTCATCCAGATGCGCCGGATTAACATCGCCGGACATGACGGCAAAAAGCTGGATATCCTTTTGCGTCAGCATATGTTCGACCGAAGCGGTATCGCCGATATCGATCTCATCAAAAATTTTGTTTTGGATTATGCCGTCCATCTTCTCATTCCTTACGCCGCCATAATGTTAAAGCCCGCATCGATATAAACCGTGCTGCCGGTCACCAGCCGCGCTTCATCACTCACCAGAAATCTTGCGTACGCGCCCACACAATCCGTGCAGATCAATTCATGCGCAGGCGACTGTTCGCGCGCTTCTTCCAGCAATTTATCAAAATGGGCAATCCCGCCCGCCGCGCGCGTGGCCACTGGTCCAGGTGATAAGGCATTGACGCGGATTTTCTTTTCGCCCAGCTCGGCGGCCATATATTTCACCATGCCTTCCAGCGCCGCCTTCACCGGACCCATCACGCCGTAATGCTCAACGACTTTCTCGCCACCGTAATAGGTGGTGGTCAGCAGGCAGCCGCCGTCAACCATCAGCGGTTCGGCCAGATGCGCCAGCCGCGCAAAGGAATGACAGGAAATATCCATTGCCGTGAGAAAACCCTCTTTCGAGCAATCCGTCACCCTTCCATGCAGATCCTCCTTTGGCGCAAAAGCAATGGCGTGCAGCAAGAAATCCAGCTTCCCCCATTGATTGCCGATCATCTCGAACAGCCCCTGCATTTCCGTCTCGTTGGTCACATCCAGCGGCACAATAATCGGAGCATTAACCTGCTCGGCCAGCGGGCGCACATAAGGCTCCGCCTTTTCATTGAGGTACGTAATCGCCAGCTCCGCTCCGGCACCATGGAAGGCTTTTGCACAGCCCCAGGCAATTGAATGCTCATTGGCAATGCCGACAATCAAGCCTTTCTTTCCTTTGAGACACTCCATTGTCATTGATCAGCTCCTTACACCTTCACCCGCCGCAAACGCAGCGCATTGAGAACAACCGAGAACGAGGATGCGCTCATGGCAAACGCGGCGAACATCGGACTGATTAAAATGCCGAAGAATGGGAACAAAAGCCCTGCCGCCACCGGCACGCCCGAAGCGTTATAGACTAGAGCAAAGAACAGATTTTGACGGATATTGCGCATCGTGGCGCGCACGAGGCGGCGGGCACGGACAATGCCATCCAGATTGCCTTTGATCAGGGTAAAACCCGCGCTTTCAATCGCCACATCCGCGCCGGTGCCCATAGCAATACCCACATCGGCCTGTGCC